>JBJOOY010000093.1:0-4987 GCA_046051065.1 Cyanobacteriota bacterium | reverse complement strand
AATCGTGCGCAAATTTATTCACACACCTCGCGATCGATCGGCAGATTTAAATATAAGTAAATAATTAATATTACATCGATCCTCAATTAAATTTTTATCGATCTATACTCAAGCACTACACCCAATCTGCCATCATCGCACCAGCGATTAGCTGCGTGGAGCAAGCCAAATCCCATGACCAATCAATTAGCAGCAAAAATCGTCTGCCAAAATCCTGAATGTCAAGCGCCTAACCCAGTGAGCCATAATTTTTGCGCTCATTGCCGAACGGCGATACCCAAGATCTATTTGTGGGCAGTGGGAGAAGATGCTCAAAATCTTAAAATGGGGCAGATGTTAGCAAATAATCGCTACATTGTCGTCAACAATCGGGTGTTATTAGATACTAAACCGGGTTGGCAGCCAGAAGTAGTCGAGTGCGTACCCGACCATATCGCCCCCTATTTAAGATCGATCGGTCATCGCCCGCATATTCCGCAAGTTTATGGATCGATTCCCTTCACTCGATCGGGACGACAGACTACCACGCTCTGGTTACTCGAAAAAGTACCGATTTACGGCGACGGGCTAGGCGCAGCTCTGGCTGGCACGATCATGCCCGAACTTACAGCAAGTTGGAAGGGAGCCGGATCGATGCGCCAATTCAATTGGCTGTGGCAAATAGCGAATCTGTGGGATGCGCTCCAAGTTGAAGGTGTAAATCGCACACTACTCCACCCAGAATTGCTGCGGGTTGAAGGTGGATTGCTCCGCGCGATCGAGTTAATGCCTAATGGAAAATCTGCCCCTCAACTAGCAGAACTGGGCAAACTATGGAAACAATGGCAAAAACATGCTCGCATGGGCGTTGTTCAAACCTTGGAGAACATCTGCGATCGATTACTCAAAGAAGAGATTAAAAATGCCACCCAGTTAATTGCACTCTTAGATGAAGCGTTGCGGACGGCGGGGCAAAAGCAATTTCTCAATTGTAATTACCTCACTCTCTCGCATACTGGCCCTACGCGACCGCAAAATGAAGATGCCTGTTATCCACCCAGTGGCGATCCTCTATATCAAAATACAGGCTACGATCTCAGTCTAGCGATCGTTTGTGATGGAATCGGTGGACATCAAGGTGGCGAAATAGCCTCTAATCTAGCGATCGATACCATTCGGCGGCGAATTGAGAGCGTCCTCGAAAACACTGAAAATCGATATCCCGATAGTATTGCGATTCAAATTGAGAATTCCACCTGCATTGCTAACGACCAAATTAGTCTGCGCAACGACAGCGAAAATCGCCAAGAACGCGAGCGGATGGGCACAACAATGGTGATGAGCCTAATCTACGGTCATGAGGCTTACCTGGCGCATATCGGCGATAGTCGCGTTTATCGAATTACCCGCACGGGTTGCCATCAAATGACCCTAGATGACGATTTGGCCACCCGAGAAGTCAGATTGAGTGCCATCTTATATCGAGAGGCTTTGAGTCTAAGTAATTCAGGTTCGCTATTTCAAGCCTTGGGGATGAGTTCTTCAGCAGCACTCCACCCAAATATTCGGCGGCTGATCTTGGATGAGGAGTGTATTTTTCTGCTCTGTTCTGATGGTGTTAGCGATCGCGATCGAGTCGATAGTTACTGGCAATCAGAGATTCTCCCTGTGTTAGAAGGTAAGGTCGATCTGGCCACAGCCTGTCAGCGGATGATTAATATGGCAAATACTCGCAATGGTCACGATAACGCTACCGTCGCCCTCGTTCACTGTCAGGTCAAGCAACCAGTAGAAGCTGGACAAACTACCCTCCTCCAAGATTTGCCCCCTGATGCCGCCGTTACTTTCGATCGAACTTCGACTTTACTACTTGGCAATCCAGAATCGAGTAATGGCGATTTGGCGCGTGAAACATCCGCTCTCTACAATTATAATGGGCGTAGTTTCACTGCTAACAATTCACGATCGGCTATTCGCAGTAACAAAAACCGTCTCGTCTTAGGCGTAATCGGGCTGAGTTTAGCAATGGCAATCGGGGGGATCTGTTGGTTTTTAATTCAGCGTAAGCCAACGGTTACACCTCCAAGTCCAGGCGTGAGTCCGAGTGAATTGCCCGATCGTCGCTAGGGAATAGGGAATAGGGAATAGTGGACAGTGGACAGTGGACAGTCGATGTACCTCGATCTGGCAGAAAAACGTTATGGTTACTCTTTGACGAATAGCAACGGAATAATTGCCACAAACCGGAGGATTGCCGAGAGTGAAAATACACCGAAAATACCTTCATAATGAGCGTACTGCATTAACATTCCCCCTGCTGTAGTGCCTAAAGCACCGCAAACACCTGCGACAGCCGCAGCCAGTGCAAAAAAAGTAGCATGATGCTCGATCGGCACGATCGCAATCTGAATATTATTATTGCCCAAATCGATCGCTGCCCACAGACCGCCCCAAAATACATGAAAAACTGCCAACCAAATCGCTAGTTGGGAGCGAACTAGCGGTAGATCGGTAATCAGCCAAAATAGTGGCATCAGCGTGACAACCAACCCAGCGCAGATTAACAGCGGACGGCTGCCAAATCGATCGATAATTCGTCCCCACACGATCAGCATCAGCATATTAGTGCAACTGCCAATACTGCTAAATAACGTCAACCACGGCAGCTCCACATTCAGATTATCCAGCATGTAGAGATTGAAAAAAGGCGTGCTGAGATTGACCGCAAATGCCCACAGGGCAAAATAAATCAGAAAAATTACTAGATTGCGATCTGCGAGGGAAGCAGTTAATCGAGCAAATAAGGACTCTGTTTGTGCCTGTTCGCTGCGATAGTCTTGAGGATTGATATCGATCATCAACTGCTGACACCCCAAGCTCGCTATCCCCGAGATGATTGCCACTGCCAATACCATACCGTAGCCAGCGATCTCGTCGCTACCTCTCCAGTTTGACACGACAAAACTGCCGATCGGTAAACAGAGCAAATTTGCCAGACTACAGGCAATATTTCGCACGCTATAATACCGCCCGCGCAGCCGTGGGGGTACTAATGCCGCCAACCAACTCATCCATGAAGCAGCACCTAAAGCTGCCAATATATTTGTAGTTAATAGCAGCGCTAACGTTAAATATACTAGCTGCTTAGACTTACCCTCAGGTCGATCGACAAACATGATGCCGAGCACTAATAGCACCCAGAGTAACCGCGATGGCACCAATACCCGCATGCCATAGCTATGGCGGCTTTGGGTGCGATTGGACAATAGTGCACCTAACGGTTGGAGCAGATTTGTCAACATCGGTAACGATGTCAACATGCCGATTTCTACCGGACTAGCTCCTAGATCGAGCAAAAAGTTGCTCAGTAAAACACCACCAGTGATATTACTAAAAACTGTAGCCAAACCACCATCGATCGTTGAAGCGACTAAGCTCTGGCGAACTGAAACTCTCGCTGCTGGCTTGGCTAGTTTAGCTTCTGCATCAGCATATATTTCAAGCATTGTGTAATCAAAAAAAGAGGGCAGTAGCTACTAAGGTAGTCAAAAACCCTAGATCTATAAGGTAAACTGAATCTGAGCAACTTTACAAATATTTATCTAAACTCACCCAAAAAATGGGGATCGAGCTAAGGTGAAGTGGAGCGAATCGAACCCTACATCTCCAGTATTTCCCATTATTTATGTCTCTACAAAGCTTTGGTGTCATTGGTTTAGCTGTCATGGGGGAAAATCTTGCCCTCAAAGTCGAAAGCAAGGGCTTTCCGATCGCTGTTTACAATCGCACGGAACAAAAGACAAAGGACTTCATGGCAACCCGCGCCCAAGGGAAGCAAGTGAAGGCGGCATATAACCTGCAAGAATTTGTTGACTTGCTAGAACGCCCACGTAAAATTCTAATTATGGTTCAAGCAGGTGCCCCAGTCGATGCCGTAATCCAATCACTCAAGCCCCTACTCGATCGAGAAGATACCATCATTGACGGTGGTAACTCCCTCTACGAAGACACAGAACGTCGGACAAAGGAACTAGAAGGCTCTGGACTGACCTTCATCGGTATGGGCATCAGTGGTGGTGAAGAAGGCGCACTACACGGCCCTAGCATGATGCCCGGGGGCACTCAATCGGCTTACGAAAATCCCAAACTCGAAGAAATTCTGACCAAAATTGCCGCACAAGTCGATGATGGCCCATGTGTAACTTACATTGGTAGAGGTGGCGCTGGACACTACGTGAAGATGGTTCACAACGGCATTGAGTATGGTGATATGCAGCTAATCGCCGAAGCATACGACTTACTCAAAAATGTTGCGGGTTTAGATCACGATCGATTGCACCAAGTTTTCACCAAGTGGAATAAAACAGAAGAACTCGATTCTTACTTGATTGAAATTACTGCCGATATTTTCAAATATATCGATCCGGAAACCAATCGACCATTAGTTGAATTAATCCTCGATGCCGCTGGACAGAAAGGCACCGGACGCTGGACAGTCCAAGGTGCATTAGAATTAGGCATTGCTATTCCGACGATGTTTGCCGCTGTTAATGCACGGATTATGTCCTCGATTAAACCAGAGCGAGTGGCAGCTTCTAAGTTACTCAATGGACCAGATCTTAAATTTGATGGCGATGTTGAAGAATTTATTCAACAGGTGCAAGATGCTCTATATTGCTCGAAAATCTGTTCTTATGCTCAAGGGATGGCATTATTAAGTGCAGCTTCCCATGCTTATAACTACAATCTCAATTTAAGCGAAATTGCCCGAATTTGGAAAGGTGGCTGTATTATTCGAGCCAGGTTCTTGACCAAAATTCAGAGTGCTTTTAAAGATAATCCAACGTTATCTAATTTACTGTTAGCACCAGAGTTCAAACAAACAATTCTTGATCGACAAGATAACTGGCGCAAAGTGATTTGCCAAGCGGCTGAACACGGAATTCCCGTGCCAGCATTTAGTGCTTCTTTAGATTACTTCGATAGTTACCGTCGAGACACTTTACCG
>JBJOOY010000092.1:0-2652 GCA_046051065.1 Cyanobacteriota bacterium | reverse complement strand
GGATATCTTGGAATAAACTTTTGCACTTAGACTTAAGTGCATTCCCCGCAGCTAAAGCATCTGTCCAACGATCGAACTGGCGATCGTAATCTTTCATTACAACTCTAAACATAAAACGGCTAAGTCACTTGGGACAACGGCTAGACACAATTAATTATAATCATCAACTGGTTGCCCGAATCGATTGCACGGTACTGAACAAGTCTAGTATGCTGAAAGATGACAGATTAATAAAATTAATTCCTTACATTTAGCATAATGATTAAGTCGCTGTTTCGTCCGTTAATCTCCCTCCTCCTGGTATTTGTTTCCGTATTCATTGTTAGCTGTAGTGACGGCACTCAAGCCAAGGCTCCAACCTATAGTGCTGCTCAAATCACTCAAATTCAAGCTACGAATAAAAATATTACAGCCATGCGCGATCGATTGCCAGAACTATCGACAATGATTCAAGCTCGTGACTGGAATAATGTTAAATCCTTTATCCACGGACCACTCGGCGAAATCAGAACTCGGATGGCTAGCTTGTCGAGGGACTTATTACCAGGTAGCAAAGAAAAAGCCTTAGCTATCAGCAAAGAAATTTTTGTGCATCTGAACAAGATCGACGCAGCTGCGGGTAATAATGACTACCAAGTAGCAATCCGTAACTATGGCGAAGCGCTCAAAGATTTTCAAACGTTCTCAGATCTGATTCCACAAAGCTAGTAGAAATCTGGCTTTGAACTCCAGTTGATTGTTAGGATAATGTTACGGGAGCGGTAGATCAAAAATCGCTTCCGATTTTTATATGGCACAGATCGCGATTATTGGGTGTGGAATTGTTGGCGCAACTATCGCCTACGAACTTAGTTGTCTGGGTAAATTTGAAATTGTCATCTATGATGCCAGACAGCCCGCACAAGCTTCAACTGGAGCTGCGTTGGGTGTATTGATGGGGATAATTAGTCAAAAGGTCAAAGGTCGTGCTTGGAATTGGCGCGAATATAGTATTCGTCACTATCATCAGTTAATTCCTGAATTAGAACGGTTAACTGGGTTACGAATTCCCCACAATTGTCAAGGGATACTCAAACTGCTCGCGCCCACAGAGGATGTGAGTAAATGGATGCAATTAGCTACCACCCGCGCCCAACAACAGTGGCAATTAGAGTTATGGTCTACCGATCGGATCTTAGCCCAGACGCCTCAACTTAACACCCAACTTGGAACTACCGCAGTCTACTCGCCCCAAGATCTACAGGTCGATCCAGTTGCCCTTACACAGGCTCTGGTAGCAGCAGCACAGCTAAATGGGGTGAAGATTCAGTTCGATCGATCGATCGAGTCGATCCGGGCAGATAACCCGCATTCGTGTGATTTATTCACACTCGATCGATCTTTAACCAGCGATTGGGTAATTGTCACCGCTGGCTTGGGTGCGACTAAATTGCTCGCACCGCTAGCATCGATCGACATAAATCCCGTCTTGGGACAAGCGCTCCAGCTTCGATTACCGCAACCGTTAGGCAAGCCAGACTTTCAACCAGTTATTACCCATGCAGATGTGAATATCGTCCCCTATGGTGATAATAACTATTGGATTGGCGCAACAGTCGAATTTCCCGTCGATGGCTCGATCGTGGCACAGTTAGATTGCTTAGAACGGTTAAAACAAACTGCGATCGATCTATGCCCAGATTTAGCCGCAGGTGAAATCATCCGCACCTGGACAGGATTGCGCCCCCGTCCGCACCAACGTCCAGCACCTGTAATCGAACGGCTCGGCAATAACGATCGAGTATTAGTGGCAACTGGACACTATCGGAATGGAGTTTTACTCGCACCTGCAACTGCACAGATTATTGCCGAAATGTTGCGATTATAACACTTGAATGCTAGATTTCACTTAGAGTTGTAACTCTAGCTAAATATCTCAATTTCATCTAAAATCTAACTGCTTGATGGTAATTAATCTCAATTACTAAATTATTCATGGCGATCGATGTAATATTTACTATGTAAATTCGATCGCATATCATCAATCTCAGGCTAAGCAGCTAAACCTTAAGACATTGGTATAAATATCACCGCACTTTAATAAAAATTAGTTAAACACACAGAAGCCATTCGTAATTATGATTAGCAAAGTCTCCGAGCCGAAAATGCACTTGACTCGTTGGGTCTTATCCGTGGGTTGGCTAGTACTTGTCTGCTCGTCATTTTATGACCCAATTTCATTCTGGTTGACCGATCCAAATAATCTCGCCAGTCCAATCCATGTCAAGACTAATGCCTGCGTGCTAGTTCAGGGTCAATGCTTGCCCCAAGTTAGTTACGTACTGGGTCCTCGGATTTTTTGGGGGGCAATCGTCCCGATTGGCATTATTATCTTGCTAGTGGGCGGGCATGAATTTTGGCGGAGAATTTGCCCGTTATCTTTTATCTCGCAGATTCCGCGCCGATTGGGGATCGGGCGCAAACAAACTAAAGTAAATCCCGACACTGGGGCTAAAAAACAAGAACTAGTAGGCGTAAAGGCAAATTCTTGGTTGGGTCAAAATTTTTTATATTTGCAATTAGGCTTATTTTTTATCGGTCTAAATATCCGGCTATTGGTAGCAAATGGTGACGGAGTTGGATTTGCGATTTTTATGCTCGGAACTTTTGCTG
>JBJOOY010000091.1:0-3011 GCA_046051065.1 Cyanobacteriota bacterium | reverse complement strand
TTTTGCTATATTATGCCACATAGTATTTATTCAATAACAAATACACGTATCAGTTTAAATTGGTGCAATAACTATGAATCCACTCAACCAGTATATCACCCCTTTACACACTCGTACCATGTCGTTGAAACAGTTAAACGTCAAGATTCCCGAACAAGAACTAAGAATCCTCGAAGCTTTTGCTGATAAAACAGAGCGAACTAAGACGGATATTATTAGGGAGTTTATCCGCTCGTTGCAAGCTAAAATCTGACTTTGTAGTGAGGTAGGTACTATCAGATTTAGGGACATTGAATTAGGCTCGAGATCATAATTGGCGAGCTGTAATTACACTTAGGTTGCAACAAGTTCGCGTCGATACAACCGACGCGAACTTGTTGCTGCCAATCTATACTTCTATTGCAGGGGTACGGAGATCCGCTATCGGTTGGTAGGTATAATCGAGTTTGGCACAGGATACAATGATCTTAGGTCAAAAATCCATAACAGTAATTAATTGTGTCATGTTCTCAGCCAAAATTGCGATCGCAATTTTTTCTCGCCATTACTCACTCTTATAAATTATTGCTGCGATTTATTATCGCGACGCTGCTCATATCTATATATGGGTGCAATGGTAGCCGATCTCTCCAAAATACCTTCGCCCCAGATCCAAAACTCGATCGATCGAATGCTACAGATCAGAAAGTTGTAGATCCACCCCCCAACACAACCGATTCTCTCCCAGCGGATTTTCCGTTATATCCCCAAGCCAAACTTCAATCTACAGAGCAGAGCAAAGAGCAGGGCGCAACTACGACTTGGACAACGGCAGATTCGATCGATCTTGTGTATAAATTTTATCAAACAGAACTACCAGCAAAGCAATGGCAAATTGTTACTCAACCCAGTGATAGTGAGCCCCAATTGGTTGCCAAGCAACAAGAATCTAGCGTTTCAATTATTCCTCAATCTAGCACCGATCGGCAGCAAACTGGAGTTACAACCTATACAATTAGCCTGCTAGAGGCAAATTCACCCACACCGATACCGACACCCACCACCACACCCAGCGATCCAAATCCATCAGTATCTCCCGCAATATCCCCCACATCTAATCTCAAACCGAGTAGCAGCCCACCATCAAAAACGGCTGATTATCTCACCGACTTAACTCAACTTGGCATCTTCACTACTACAGACACTGCGGCTAAAAATAAAAAGCAAGCGATCGATCGAGTGGTAACTCGACGCGAATATGCCCGCTGGTTAGTCGCCGCCTATAACCGCATCGCTAGTAACAAACCAACCCAACAACTTAAGCCCGCGACTACTGATGCAAAATCAATATTTCGAGACGTACCAGCGACTCATCCCGATTTCCCTAGCATTCAGGGATTAGCTGAAGCTGGACTGATTCCTAGCCCTCTGAGCGGTGATGCAACCATGGTTACATTCCGTCCTGATGCCCCTCTCACCCGCGAGCAGATGGTTTTATGGAAAATACAACTCGATACGCATCAACCTTTACCAACAGCCTCCCTAGATGCCGTTAAACAGACGTGGGGATTTCAGGATGCAGGTAAAATCGAACCCAAAGCACTTCGGGCTGTGTTGGCTGATTTTCAAAATGGCGAGCAGTCTAATATCCGCCGTGTGTTTGGATACACTACTCTATTTCAACCACAAAAAACTGTTAATTTAGGCGAGGTGGCGATCACTCTGTGGTACTTTGGCGCTAACAGTGAAGGTTTATCAGCTCGTGATGCAATTCAGACCAAGTAGTAATTGGTGTTAATTCTTACTATATTCTGGTCTACTGCAACAAAGCAAAAAAAATCGGCTGATGAACGTAGAATTCATCAATCCGATCTGCCGATCCTTAATTTTTAGAGAGGAGAACATCAAATCAATGACTAGAAGACACAGCCAAATTTGCAGTACTTGTAGTTCCCAGCCATTTACACAGGTGTAACTGCGACAGTGAATGAAGATGACTGGGCTGCTGCTTGTGGTCGATCGACTTGAGTTATGTAAACTACTATAGACGTATTGAGAATCTATGTCAATACTTTTTGAGAATTAATAGCAATAATTTTTGAGCATTTTGGAAGATACTCGATCGAGAGGTAGGTGCTAGGATTATTGTAGGCTATCGATCGCTGATTTAAGATCGGACTAACTATTATTGCCATAAATAGTAATTTGTCTCTCCTTCTCTAGATTAGGTGCTAGATCGAAATCGGGAGATTACCACAATCGCCACCACCACTGTTTACTGCCTCGCCAGGGAGAACCAGCCGTAAATGTTTGACCGCTAGCTGTGGTACCAAAATAAGCCCAATACACATCCAAATTGCTATGGTTATTGGGATCTGTAACTACTTGTCCTGGTTCGAGCCAAGGACTTTGCCGCAAGTCGTACCATTCTTGAAATTGTTGAAGGCTGAAAAAGCCGCCAGTAAGAGAATGGAGGACTAAAACCTTATTGATGTAGACATATGTTGCAAATCGATCTATCCTAATTTTCTCAGTCGATAGATTTGTAATACGCGTTGAGTAGTATGGTTTATGACGAGCCTGATGATTTCGGGTATGCTTAATGTTAAGAAAGTTTTTACCAATATTGAGATCTTTGAGTTCGATCGTGGCGAAAATCACATCGAGATCTTTCATGCTTGGCAAGGGAATGTGTTCTAATCCTTGCGGCTCTTTTTTTTCAGCCCTCCTTTGATGAAACTGGCTTGTATTCGTACAAGCAGTAAGATTTAATTTTTGTTTTATGTGCAATCGATCGTTCATTACTAAATACCTAAACCTGTAGTTATACTTCCTGGTTCTGGATCTAGAATTCCCACAAATTGACAGTTTTGATCGCGCTTGGACATTGAAACTGTCTGGCTGTCAAAGATTTGAATCGCTAAATGACATTAATTTTAATTTTGCCGAGGGAACCTTCGCAGTATGCAGAAACAGAGGTAACACTATCATATTACGATCGTCTATTTGCAATATAATGTATAGACCGTCAC
>JBJOOY010000090.1:0-3765 GCA_046051065.1 Cyanobacteriota bacterium | reverse complement strand
TCTTTACCAGCAACAAGAATCTCAGATGTAGAAGATAGTGGATAGTGGACAGTGGACAGTGGACAGTGAGCGATGATGGCAGGATCGCAAGATATGTAAATTTATAAATTTATCATTTTTGATTATGAACACTCCAGATAAACAAACTAAGGAACAAAGAGAACAAGACGCAAATAAAGTTGCGAAGCGCAAAATCAAACCCGAACCCAAACAACGCCAGGTCGAGCAACCACAGACCAATCTTTACCAGTCAGAAGCATTGGGACAAACAGTGGTATTTCAGCAATCGCGCATGTGGTCGCGGGGAATTATTTGGACGATTCTGGGGATTACTACTGGCTTAGTCGCTTGGGCTTGTCTTGCACCCTTAGAAGAAGCCGTACCTGCGGCGGGGAAACTCGAACCAACTGGCAGCGTCAAAGATGTCCAGGTGCCTGTGGGTGGGGTTGTGAAACAGTCTTTAGTTAAGGATGGAGACAAAGTAACTGCTGGTCAAAAACTGTTGAGCTTAGAATCTACAGTTTCTCAATCCCAACTCAGCTCACTCCAAAATAATCTTGCTTCGATGAGTGCTGAGACAAGATATTATCGCAGTTTACTCGGTCGAGGGACGACCGCACTCAGCCCTCAAGAACTAGCCCAGCTCAAAATTCGCCCAGAAATCCTCGCACTTACTAAAAACCGCAGTTCTATCCTTGCAGAGAACCAACTGTTCCGAGCCGAACTCAATGGTACTCAGCTCGCCAATCTTAGCCCCGAGCAACGCCAACGCATTCAATTTAGTCGCGCCGAGTTAGCATCGCGAATGAGTTCGGGTAAGCTAGAAGTCGGTCAAGTTAACAACCAGATGCGTGAAAATCGCAGCAAACAAGCAGGCGTAAATAATTTACTGACCAACTCTCAAGCCATCATCGCCAATCTTGACGCCAAAGCTAAGGCAAAAAATGCTCAACTCTCCGCTCAAATTGCTGAAAATCGCACCCGCCATCAAACATCTCAAAATTTGTTAGCTAGCAACCAATCAATCCTCACTAATCTCAAACCCGCCGGCGATGCTGGTGCTCTGTCTCGCAACCAAGTGCTCAAGCAAGAACAAGAAGTCACCACTCGCAGTGGTGAAGTGACCGAACTCGATCGTCAATTTGATAAATTACAACAAGATCGACAGGAAATCTTGGCAAGTGCGCGCATCGAAATTCAGAATCAACAACAACAAGTTAAACAACACCAAAATGAGATCGCTCAGTTAAACCAAGAATACAATCGACTGGGCATGGCTACCAGTCAGAGTCGAGAAAAACTCAAAAATAGTTTCGAGATTTCTCGCAAAGAACTACTTGCCAAAATCGCAACTAATGACAGGCAGATTGCCGAAATCGACGGCCAGCTCAACAAATTAATTGTCGAAACCGATCGTAAAATAGCTGAGATAAATAGTCAGATCTCGCAGGCAAAGATGACGCTCAAATATCAAGATATTGTCGCCCCTGTTGGTGGTACAGTGTTTGATTTTAAAGCCGGAACGCCAGGTTTTGTTGCCAATACCAGCGAACCAATCCTCAAAATTGTCCCAGATAATACCCTCACTGCTAAAATATTTATCACTAATAAGGATATTGGTTTTGTCAAAACTGGAATGCTTGTAGATGTGCGGATCGATTCCTTCCCCTTTAGTGAATATGGTGATGTCAAAGGTAAAATCGTCGAAATCGGTTCTGATGCGCTACCCCCAGATCAAGCTCACCCTTTCGAGCGGTTCCCAGCTAAGATCGAGTTAGAAAAACAGAATCTGGTCATCAAAGGTCATCCCGTAACTTTACAATCGGGGATGTCCCTGAGTGTGAATATCAAAGTTCGCGAGCGCACAGTGATGAGTTTGGTCAGCGATATGATCATCAAGCAAAATGATTCGCTCAAGACCATTCGCTAAGCAGAGCTTGACTTAATGTAAAGGGTGAATTGATCGATTCACCCGCACTAGACATAAAACAATTAAATATGTTATATTATCGGAAGTCTCGCTGGCGTAGCTCAGTTGGTAGAGCAGCTGATTTGTAATCAGCCGGTCGGGGGTTCGAATCCGTCCGCCAGCTTCTCGAAACCCTTACTTGTTAAGGGTTTCGTTATTTCTAGTTCCCGTCGATTCAACCACTATTGACTACGGAATGACTATCGATATTCAGCCGATAGTCAACAAAAAAACGGCGGGTTTCCCCACCGATTTAGCTACAACTCTTCAACTTTCCCGAGATTGGGAAAAGCTAATATAAACTTTTCCCACTTACAGGTAAGTTACATTGATTGAAATTTTTATCCCAGATCGTAAACTCAATTCCATCGATTAAGGTGCTGTCGAATGTCGCCAATCCCATCGCGCGGCAGATCTGCATAAATTTGGCGTGAGTTGAGGGATACCGACCGACCAAACAACCAGCCGACCACTTTCCTACCCGTTCGGGTTCTCTCGATGTGGTGTGATGATTCAATCCAAAATCATCACCAACAAAGATAGCATCACCTTTCCGGCTACCATCTTGATTCTTATCTCGAAAAATTTTGACATTGCCGCACTGTACTAGTGCATCCTGTCCGCGATGATCGCCCAATTGCCAAGCGTTCAAATGTTGACCGAAGGCTAACTGCGCAGCACCATTCGGATTCATGGGCTTAATCCGATAGTACCAACCAGGTTCGGAAGTTGACGCACAACACATTAGGACATCCCCAGTATCAGCAATAACCGCTCTGACATCATTCCACAGATCGATCTTGTCATCATTGACAGTGACTAAATCCGTATCTAGTCCTTCAAAATAGATGATATTTAGGGCGCGAACTTTATAATCATTCGCTCGCATGTACTGAATCGCTTTCTGTCCGCGACTCTTCAACTCAACAATCGGCTCGAAACTCATCTACTCAATATCTCCTAATTCCTGATGATTCCGCTCTGTACCTAAGAGCTGGAATAATCGATCGACTTTTACCGTCCGAATCGCTGGCATCACCCCGACAATTGGCGCGGTGGGATTAACGATCGCATAAGCTTCTAACAATAATTCCACTAGATCCAAGAAGGGGAGTTCACTACACTCTTCAATCTCATATGCCATTTTTCCAATCGCATAAGCTCGATCGAATACCACCTCATAAATTCCGCGCGGTTGTCTAGGTTTGCCATGGATCGGGTGTACTTCCATTTCCTTCGTTAACCCAGACTCACTCAACATTTGAGGCTGAAGTCTATGGATCGCTTGTCTACCATGCACACGATCCCAGCGGATTTTAGCAATTGATGTCGAGGTCATATTTTCATCTTGTAATCGGGGTAATGCTATTATGCCTTACTCGATCACAAAACTTTCGGCGGAACCGCTCTAGCGGTCAGTAAGCCGAGAACGCCTCCTAAGCAAATCTTCGCAAAATCGAGGACGGCGGGGATCTGGCTGCGATCTAAGATACCCAGCGAGAACACACCAACCAATAGCAAGGAGAGAAAGAGCCACAGATATTGCTCCTGTCGTAATAACATCTTTTAAGTAGTTTGGGCGATCGCCTAGAACGGTCTAGGCGGTGAAGTTAAGGGGTCAACTCAGTAATCGACGCTTGCCCCGACGGTTTATTCGCAGCTAGATAGATGTAAATCGGTAACAATCGATCGTCATCAGTGCTGATAAATGAACCGTTCGGTTCGAGAATTTCGGTGTAACTTTCAAAAGTCTTAGCTACGACTGGTTGACCAGGAGTAACGGGAGTACCGATCGA
>JBJOOY010000089.1:0-3217 GCA_046051065.1 Cyanobacteriota bacterium | reverse complement strand
GACCCATACTGTTCGAGTAAATTGGCATAGGTTGTCGGGTCTTCTCGTTCGATCCGATCGAGTGTTTGGATGTTGACATAGATAACGTTGGGATCTGCGCCTAAATCGGCTAGTTTCTGCCAAGCACTGAGGTTATTTTTAACAGTGACGATCCCATTCCGATTGACGATTGGCGAACGGTAAAAAATTAGTTCCTCGCCATCTGCCAACCAGGGCACAGCCACCTCACCATATTTGAGATCGTAAGCTGGTAAAGCCGTCGCATTACTACTATTAAGCTGCGGTAAATCGCCAGCGGCTAAGTTCTTCCAAGAAGCATTAATCCGATCCTCCAGCCAGTCTTGCACCTGTCGAGAGTCGAGGAGATTGTATCGCCCCGACTTCAACGCCATCTCAATTAATTTAGGGGTATTAAACTCCTCTGGGCTATTAGTTGAATCCTCCTCATCCCCATCTAGATAATAATCATTGAGTGCTTGAGCGGCGATCGTCACAATGTCTCGACTATTAGCCGCTAAGATCTGTGCTTGGGCGTGAATAATCGGCAATACATCGGGGGCAGCTTGAGGATAAATACTAATTAGTTCGCTAATCGAGGATGATGTCCGCAAACCATCATTTTTAATCCCTAGAAATAACTCATCAGGTTGATATTCATACAATCCTGGGGCGACTTTATTGCCCTTGAAACTATCGGCAGAGACGATCGCATCGGGAGCATCACCATTGGGAAACAATTTCTCAAAATCGATCGGATTCAACATCCCCTTACCGAAAGTAGGGTGTTCCCCTTTTAATCCCAACCGAAACTGGATCGCATTCTGGCGATCGGCTAAATTCGATAATAGCTTGGTATCAATCGTCCCACAAGAATCGTGGACGAATTGACGCGATATTTCAGCCGGAATATTCGCATTTCCACTGTTGTAGTTATCGCTAAAATCAACCACCGCAACCTTGAGCGGACGCTGGAGTTCTAACGGTTCGCAACCGCCCTTAAAGACACTGGCATAAGCTCCAGCCAGATAATCGATCGGCAATACTTTCTTTAACTCAGCGGATGCGGCGGGGGAACCATAAATGAGATCGTCTCGATCGACTAAAATTAGCTGAGTATCCGCAGGAGCGTTATTCTCGATCTCTGCTTGAGTCGTATACTCATTATTCTGAGCTAAGTACAAGCGTTCGCCAGGGATAAAGTGATCTAATAATGTTTGCCCAGGAATTACTCGTCGAGCAGGTTTACTAGTAACTGGATCGATTTGAATCTGCTTAGAAAACAAGCTATAACGAGTCAGCTCTGTCATTTTAGTTAATAGGGAAGATAGGTAATATTTAAAGTAGAACCGACAGTAATTCCAAGTTTATTGGGGACACCTACTTTGACTTCAATTACTTCATCATTGAGGATGTTCGTTCGATATTCCAGACACTTTGATTCCCGATCTTCACAGGGTTGAACCTGTTGAATATCGACCACTTTACCAGCACGGAGAAAAACTAGAGCGGTCGGAAATTTCATCCCTCTACCAGTGAAATAGGTATCGGATGTCACTTTATAGAGCATCCCGCGATCGTTTTCTAAAGCGTCGCGATAAGTTAGTCCATGACTCAAAGCTTTCTTAGTTCGAGCAACTTCCAATTTAATCGCCCGACCGTTAAAATTGAGTTGTGCAGTAACGGGCAATATATAAGGAGCTTTACCATCGAGATCTCCAGATTTTAATCCGTTCATCATGAAGGGAAATGCTAGGAAAAATACCCAGAGATACGGTCTATATTTATTCGGCGATCCTGCTTGAGGTGGAACTACTGGTTTGACTTGCTCTTGCTCTGACATTTCAATTAATGAGTGAATATAAATCTTCTTTGGGCAGATCGAAAGGATGGGGCAAATTTGAGCTAGCAGGTTCGGCAAATGCCTTAGCACGATTCTCGATCGCGGCTACTCCTTCAGGATCGCGGCTGAACAGGGTATGAACGCGACTGCGGGCAGCTAGGAGGTCTGGGAGGTCGATCTGAAGTCGATCGCCTTCAGAAATCTCATAAAATAGGCTAGTCGCCGCCTCGATCGCGATTTGGGCGAGTTCTGCACCAGTACAGTTATTGGTACGTTCTAAAATCGATGTCCACTCACGGGGAGTCAACGCGCCGTCGCCCGTTTGGTAGCGATCGTCGAATCTGGCACAATGGAGTTGGAGAATTTCCTTGCGTTCTGCGGCTGAGGGGAAATCGACATAAAACGTGCGATCGAATCTACCCGCACGAGTAAGTTCGGGGGGAAATCTCTCTAAACGGTTCGCGGTGGCAAAAACTAGGGTTTGAGATGTTTTCTCGTTGAGCCAAGTCAGAATTACACCCAAGAACTCTCCAGATTGTTCGCCGATGAAAAACTTATCAAATTCGTCGAAATAGGGGATACAGGGTTCGCAAGCATCGATCCGATTGAGTAGTTGCTTGAACTTGGCTATACCACCAGATTTAACCACATCGATCCCGATCGTAATTAATGGAAATCCGAGCTGTTGGGCGCAAATTTTCGCCATATATGTTTTCCCCGTCCCTGGCACCCCCACGAGCAAGCAGCCTCTAGGTAGGGGGATATTATAGGCTCTGGCTTGGGGTGAGAAAGATTTTTGAACGCCTACCAAATACTGTTTGATCCGATCCAAGCCACCGATATCTTTGGTTGCCGTCTCGCCCATAAATTCCAAGCCATAGGTAGCAAATAGCTCGTACTTGTAAGCTAATAATCGATCGGCTGCTGTATCTAGATCCGCTTGAGGTGGTACTTGTCGGAAGGCGATCCGAATTTCCTCTACCGTCAATCCCGATAAAATATTGAGAAATTTCCCCTCAGTTGGCAGACTGGCATCTGCCAGAATTTGAGCGACTTCAGCCGCAGTGGGGAGAGGGAAATTATAGTTGTGGATGAGTTGGACAAATTTACTGGGAATCTCCCCAGTTTCTAAGAAGGCAATTCTGGTGTCTGGAGAGTGTTGGAGGGCGAAGAATAGATTGGTAATCGCTTGCTGCGCCCGAACTCGATCTATTGGAGCTAGCGCGGCGATGGCGGTAAATAAGTCCAGATACACATACAATAGTCCGGACAGATTTATGGAGCCAAAGAGCCATACTGTAGAAGGCTGTCATAGTTAGGATGGGATTTAATCAAAGTCTGGTCAAGTTCTAACATGGAAATAAATCGCTCAAGTAG
>JBJOOY010000088.1:0-4560 GCA_046051065.1 Cyanobacteriota bacterium | reverse complement strand
TAATTCCGCCAAAAATCCTCCAGCATTCGGCACAGAGATCGCTACCCCAGCTCGCAGCACCGGGAATAGTGTCGAGAGTCACCACCTAACCTATGCTCGGATCCAAGGTGAAATTCAATTTAAACTGTTAACTTATCTAGCTCAAGAATTTCGCACCCCGTTAACGGCTGTACTAGGTATGGCAAGTGTCTTGCAGCAAGAAATTTATGGCCCGTTGAGTCGGAAGCAAAAAGACTACTTAGGCATCATTCATCATAGCGGTCAACAATTGGTAACGATCGTCAATGAAATTTCCCAATTGAGTGGATTTGCTGCTCAACAACACACATTAACGATCAGCTCGGTAGATCCAGAAATGCTGTGTCAACTAGCACTTCAGAGTCTAGAGCCAATTGCCCAAAAAAAACAACAGCAGATAATTTTAAATCTGGCTGATAGCGATCCGCTTCAGCCCGAGCGTTCCAAACGGCTATGGTTGCTAGATCGAGATAAGGTCAGACAAATTATCTATTATCTCAGTCTGAGTGCGCTCGATGCTAGCGCTAGTGGTCATCAGATCGCGATTCAACTTGAGGATTTTACAGATGGATTAGAAATTCAGATCGTTACTACCGATTCCCGAGTCAGACTTGAAGATCCGATCAAGATCGTCGGGATCGACGATTCATCCAGTTCCACGATCGATCAATCGCGTCAACCAAACAGCGATTCCTCGATCTTTGGCAATATCGGTCAGGATCTGCGGATCCGATTGGGTTTATCGCTCAGTCAGGCTCTAGCCGCATCGCATGGAGGCAAAATTGAGACAATCGCGAATGGACGCGGTTATCAAGTCAGTTTACCCTCGATCGTTGGAGGCGGTCGACTTGTTTCTGTCGATCGGGCAGATCGGGCTTAACTTAACCAAAGATCTCAGCTTGCACCAGTATATAGACACTTGTGCAAGCTGTGAGCGTACCCAAAACAGAGCAGCAGCGATTGAAGAGAATCGGTGCTGCTCTGTTTTTAGTGTAGTTGATCGGTAATTAATATAATAATGTAAATCAAAATTTTATTGTTTTGAATAAATATATGTTACAATGTTAAATTATGTATAGCTATTGATGACGATCGATTATTTTATTTAAATTAGATTAGATCTCGCTATGATATTCTCCTAAAGAGTTCTATCTCATTAAAATTATAAAATTTATAGCTGTAAATTAACAGTGCGCTTCATTTATTACCATGAATATTCTCGGACAATTGAAGAAATTTTATCCAAAAATCAAACAAGATCGAGCTAAAAGAGATAGATTTAGGATAAAAAATAAGCCATTTGGCTGGTTAATCTATAGTATTTTAGCTACGGGATTTATTGCTGCCTTTATATTTAAAGGCTCGAACACCCCTGTTTTTTCTCAGCCGCCATCATCCACTGCGCCGCTGATTGCCGCAGCCCAGGTGTGCGAGCGACCCAAGGCAGGCAGTCTTGTTGTCAATCCGTTCAATCTACGTAATTTAAGTGCCCGTCGGCCGATCGATCTCACGGTACAAGCGTCTGGTGACGACCAAAATTGTTATTTATATGACAAAAAGATTGAAGCTCCAACCCTGAGAATCAAACCAGGAGAACAGGGCAATACACTCACGATCAGACTCTCGAATGCGTTGGGTGCCAGTTCAACTCAAGCGCCAACAGTAGAAAATAACTGTGTCGGCGGAATGCCGCCCAAAAATTCCACTAACCTTCACTTTCATGGCTTTAACGTTCAGCCTGTCTGTCACCAGGATGAAGTAGTGACAACTTCGATCGCGCCCAATAAAACTTTTGAATATAAGATAGATATTCCTGGTGGAGAGCCACCTGGCCTTTATTGGTACCATCCGCACGTTCACATGCAGAGTGAAGATCAGGTGCTTAGTGGTTTGACGGGTGCTTTAGTTGTTGAAGGGATTGGCAAGTTTAATGAAAAGGCTGCCAAGCTCCCAGAACGGATTTTTGTTCTCCGCGACATGAAATTACAATTCGATTGCAAGGAAAAGGACTGCCCTGCCAAAGATATTTCAATTAACTCCGTACCCATCCGATTTAGTAAAGACAGGAAATACGATCCGCCCGCAATTATTCAAATGAGGACCAACCAAGAACAGTTTTGGCGAGTGGTGAACACAGCAGCAGATACCTATTTCAACTTGCAGGTTAGTTATGACGATCGACCACAAAATTTGGAAATAGTGGGGATGGATGGCGTACCGATTAATGCCGATCTAGAAGGCAAGAGTCAGTCTCAAACAAAAAATAAGACGATCGGCGTAAATAGCATTTTACTCACACCTGGTGGTCGCGCCGAGTTCATTGTCAAAGGCCCTGGCCCTAATGTAAAAGATGCTAAATTATTAACGCTTAACTACGATCGCAATGCGGATAACGATCCCCAGCGAATACTTGCTACGATTCCAACGAGAGAAACTGGCAGTCGGAGTAGGGAATTACCACCTGAAAATATCGAATCAAATGTCGATCTGGCAAAAGTTCAGGGCGATCGATTTGCGGGTTTAAAACAATTGCAGTCTGACAAAACAAGAACTATTTATTTCTCGCAAAAGGAAGGAAATGGGATCAAAGAGTTTTATATTACTGAAGATAAATCTGGTAACTCTCCTCAGATCTACAAGATGGATCGGATCGATATCCAAAGTGTCAAAGAAGGCACGGCTGAAGATTGGACGATCGAAAATCGATCGGAGGAAGCCCATGCTTTTCACATTCATCAAATCCATTTCTTGGTGTTAGAGAGCGGTGAGGCTAAAGAGGTTGGCATGATGCGAGATACAATCAATCTGCCTAATTGGGATGGGAAAAGTTCTAAATATCCTAGTGTCAAACTGAAAATGGATTTTCGCGGTATCCGCAAAGATAATGGGATTACGAGTATTGCTGGTAATTTTGTTTTTCACTGTCATATTCTCGAACATGAAGATGGCGGCATGATGGGCAATATTGAAGTCAAAGCATAAATAGATCGACTCGCCTGGGTTTATGGGGAAAAATGTAGCGAAAGCGGAATTTTGCCCATCTACTCAATTTTAACTTTTACCTAATTTTTACTGTTAGATTGGCTGAAATTTTACTGCCAATAGTCAGACAGATGAAACCATTGCACGCCAGAAATTTTTACTGAAACCACGATCGTGATAACTACGGGAGAGCCATTTATTTATTTATTTATTCGATCGCTTTTTTCCTAGAAATACAATTATCTAATCTAACTGCATAAACGGGACTATTACCCAGTGCCTGAATTTCTGCCACTAGCGATCGATTGCAAGCTGGTAAAACTTTAAGATCCTATCAATGGCTGGATCGGGGCAAATTTGGGACGAGAAAACGTTCTAAATACTCGTCATTGTCGCTTGACTTGCTTTTTGGAGCAGAGATATCAATTTTACTGTAATTCCCTATAATCTTCTCCTTTGGGGTGCCTATTTTTGTAATTACCCGTATGATAATCTTAAGTTCTACATTCCGCTAGTCTAAGCGAAGGGTGGTCAACTAGCGGAATGTGAGTTAAGTGTATAGATAAAGTAAGTATCAGCTAATTCTGTCCATTTTATTGCCCTCACACCCTATATTTATTCGTCATGTCCCTAGCTGTTTTTATATCGGCGATCTCTGGATTAGTAGTAGGTGCTGGCAGTTGCTATATTTGGCGTGAAGCAGGGCTGAAGAAGCAATTACGACAGGTTTTAGCCGTAATGGAAAACTCCGAGGATCGTGAAGATATCTCGTTGCCGATCGTCTCGCAATTACGGCGGAAAATTATCATCAGTCAGAAGCAACAACAGCAGCTAGAACAACAGCTAACTAGTTGGCAATCTTTACTGCAAAAAGCGCCGATTGGCTACATTCAAATTGATGCTGAAAATCAGATGTTGTGGTGCAATGACATTGCTCAAGATCTGTTACATATTCAGAATTGGCAGTCGGGAAAAGTGAGATTATTATTAGAGTTAGTACGATCTTACGAACTCGATCGATCGATCGAAACAGCTCGATCGAGTCAAGTAGCTCAACAATTAGTTTGGCAATTTTATTTCGGTTATCAGGAAAGTGCCGATGCTCAATCGATTTGGCTTCAGGCTAATAGTATCCCGTTAACAGATGGTGAAATTGGCGTGTTTATCGAAAGTCAACAAGCTCAAGTTGAAGCAGCCAAAGCGCGAGAGCGATGGTTAACAGATCTCGCCCACGAAGTTCGTACGCCATTGACAGCGATTCGACTCGTTGCCGAAACATTACAGACTAAAGTTACACCCAATCTGACTCGGTGGGTAAATCGGATGTTAGAGGAAACCAATCGTCTGATCGATTTAGTTCAACATTTTTTAGAACTAAGTCAACTAGAAACTTCTCCAGCTCAATATTTACGCTTAGAACAAGTAGATATTGTTAAATTAATTGAGGATGCCTGGTTTACACTGGAGCCGATCTCCAGTCACCGCCAAGTTGAGTTAATCTATACAGGCGATCGACAGCTAGTTCTAGAAATAGATCGATCGAGATTTATGCAAGTATTT
>JBJOOY010000087.1:0-3023 GCA_046051065.1 Cyanobacteriota bacterium | reverse complement strand
ATTTGTGAACTACCCTTCATAAGATCGCATCCCACTAGCAACATAGTTTGCAAATAGTGCTTGGCACATGGCAAAAAGCTAAGCTATGGATGCGCTTCCCAGATTATGTCGATTGATTCTAACTTAATAGCTCATCAGACATGTTCGGAATTATTACGGGAAGGTGTTGGGTTAGAACTGTTTTGACTTCGCTGCAAATTGGTGTGGCTTTCAATTTACACTACTCAAGCCTTGACTTTTTTGTGATCGAGATCGCCTGAACCGTTCTCAGCGAGCTGCTTCCGCAGTTCCAATTACTTTTTATAATACGGCGTGCCTCTAAATTTGACAACCAATGTGTAGCACTTTAAGCGATCCGGCTGATTTTGGTAGCCAATGATCCAGCTATATGGTATTTTATACAACGTTTGTTTTTTACTATTTCAATTAGTGCAGAGAGTGAATCACAGTCTAGCTAAGGACTTGGTCTAATCTTGGTGGTCGAGCTTGACCTCAGCAATAAATAGCGAGATTGTAAACTATAATACTTGTCGATCGAGCGACTAAATTTGCCGCAATTAGTTCCTACACTTAACGATCTTGCTACTATTTTTAACAATACTGTGGCGACTAGGCGATCGAGTTAGCAGGGCGAGCCGATCTAATAATTATGGCTTGTGGTGGCTTCAAATTTTAATGTAGTATAAATCAATGATCG
Source organism: Cyanobacteriota bacterium (assembly GCA_046051065.1). Taxonomy (GTDB): domain Bacteria; phylum Cyanobacteriota; class Cyanobacteriia; order Cyanobacteriales; family Chamaesiphonaceae; genus Chamaesiphon. The sequence goes on along the minus strand of JBJOOY010000087.1, from coordinate 2,326 downwards.
ATCGCCAATTGTTAATCTTATTTTAACCTGGCGATCGACGATTAAGCTCTTAAGCAACACATTACGATTTGTAAATAATTAGAATTCATGCCGGACAGACAGACTGAAAGTATGATCTCGATAAATATTTGACGTGGCACCGAGGGTGCGCCGAAAATCTATTTCAGCAGCATTCCAGCCGAGATATAGTGCAGAATTTGAGTTAGGCGCTAAGGTGAAACTCAAGCTAGCACCATAGGGATTAGTAGAGACATTCTGGTCTGCAACGGTGTAAAAAGCGCCTAAGTTCAGGCGATTATTAATTTTCCAACCAACATTGAAGGTGGTCTTACTATTGGTTGAATCTGGTAAAATATTCCCGATAAATTGCGTCCCCCCAACCGAGATATCGCCTAGATTTAATGTTAGTCCGGCATTGACAAAGCTTTGAGCCGAACGAACGGGGAGAGACCCGATCGTCGTTGCACCATCGACAATATAGTTAGTATTAACGCCAACAACTAAATTATGACGCGGATTAGCGCCGAGCGCGATCGATTGAGTGGCATTAGCAAACAGTTGAGTAGAATATTCCGGATCGGGATTGAGATAGCCAATTCCCCCCACACTAAAACTCAACCCGCGCGGATTGACAACTGAGTAGTCAGAGCCTACATATGCTTTGATATTTTGGTCTGGTTTAGATTGAGTACCCACATTTAGATTGACAATCGCACCCGTGTAATATCGCCACAGAGTATTGTCGGTCAGACTCGTACCTGAAAAACTGATATGGGGATAATAATCTGTCCGTTGGCGTAAAGTGTCTACATCGACTCGATCGACATCCCGATTATAAACGGTGACATACCCTTGCCCATAGACATTTTGCAATCCGCCTGAATTAAAGCCAAAATCATTCAGATTGACCGCTACAGGCAAACTGCCCCCCTCACCACCACCCTGATTGACAATCTGCGGGGCATGACGGGTGACATAATAATAATCTTTCACTAATGTTCGATCGACTACCGGAGATAAACCAATCCAGATGGCTTGATGACTGGCTGCTGGGGGAATTTTGGGATCTGTACCCCGACTGACTGCGTAACCCATCCCCGTTTGATAGACCGTCTGGCTACGTTCGGGAATTCTGACTGCATTCGCCGCGCGATAGAGATTGGGATTGACCAAAATCCGCGTACCCGTTTTGCCAGGTGCAATCTTCGGCTGAAATTCTGGTAGGACTTGACCGAGGGCTAAAACTGCTAAATTTAATAGTTGATTACGATCGTTATGAATATAGTTTATCGATCGAGTGGTGCGCCCTAAAGTTGATTCGACTCCATTGGTCGCAAAATCTTGACTCATCCGCGTGTAATTAACTGCCACCGTACTGTTCAGATCTTCGCGACGGCTCCCGGTCAAAATTGGATTAGCCGACCATGGCGTTGTCACGAGACTAATCGCTGGAATAGTTAAATCGATACCGAAATCTTCACCATTCACACCCGATTGAAAGCCAGATTCTCTAATCGCGGCTACCGATGCAGGCGAAATAACATCACCAAATTGAGAGGTGATTTTGGTACTTGTGGGTTGCAATTGGCGATTGAGAACACTTTCATCAATTTTGATGCCAGGGAGATAGGTACAAGTTCGCCCCGAACCATCGAGACAGTTACCATCTAAACTAACCTGCTGGCGAACTCCTAGTAATGTTTGGGGCTGAGCAACAGCGACAGCAATATCTTGCTGTTGAGCGACACTACGCACACCAACGGATTCGAGTTTGCTATTCACCCGCACCACAATATCACTAGTAACACTTTGGATACTATCGGCTTTAATCAGTTGATAGACATTGAAATTGAGATCGCTAGTCCGAAAATTTCCCGATTCAAATCCGCTGTTGGTAACTGTGCTGGTCAGGTGGGAGATCCGATCTCCGTTCAAGACGAATTGGGTCGAAAATGGATCGACTGTATTAGGATCTAAGACTTGGGGCGGGATGATAAAGCGAGGATCTGGAGTTTTATTCGTCGATGTGGTTGGAGTGGGGGCGTTGGTGGTGGGAACGGCAGGTGTATTATTGGGCGCCTGAATCAGCTCGGGCGTGAGGACGGAGTTGAGTGGACTAATGGCACTCTGAGGTTGTAATATCTCGGATTTTGGCAGCGAAATCTGAATCGGCAACGAAATCTGAATTGAAGTGGGATTAGTTGCTTGGGCAATTTGAGGAAGAGCGGGATATTTAGCTTTTTTCTGTGGTTTTACATTTCGTTTAGTTGAGGCTTTACTCAACAGTTGACTGGGTGAAAGATTGTCTAAATCGCGATCGATTGTA
>JBJOOY010000086.1:0-3867 GCA_046051065.1 Cyanobacteriota bacterium | reverse complement strand
TACTACCCATTGGGTCGCGATCGTTTCCTCCGCTCCCTGGGCAGTTCGGATAGTGACTTCAGCTCCATCGTCATGTGCATTCAGTCCGATTGCTTCGGTTTCCCACTCGATTTCCACGCCGAGCGCGGATAAGGATTCGGCTAATAGCCGCTCTGTATCATGCTGTTCGATACAGAGGGGATTTGGGTAGTCCGTCTTGGTGGAACCATACTGAAGACCGCCGATATTCCGACCGTTGATATAAATATGCGTGGTTTGGAGTCGATGAGCAAACGCCAGAAACTTGTCGATTAAGTCCAGCTCTGCCAGTGCTTCTTGGGAACGCGCCCAGATCACGCCAGCTCGTGCTTGGCGTTTGGTTGCAGTGGCTCGATCGATAATCCGCACGGACAGGGAAAGTAATGTTAGTTCGATCGCTAGCATCAAACCAACGGGGCCAGCACCGACAATTAATACTTGAGGTTGAGATGGATTTGACATGGTAATTTTCTCGCGATTTAAAATTTTAAAGATTATTTAATTCAGGTTGCTACCTATGGAACGCCTACGATTGAAACCGCTGATGTTATGGATAGCAACTTGGGTTATTTATGGTTGTAAATTTAGGATCGACCCTCATAAATTCAGCAACTAAATTATCGATCGCTAACCTCTTGTTAGCGATCGAGATTACACCCGCACCAAGAAAGTGTCTAAATACTTAACTAGAGTGTCGTAATCGTTAACTGCGGCGATCGCGCCGACATGACCATCTGGACGGACGAGGAGCATCTGTCCTTCTCGCCCAAGTTGACGATCGCTATCTCGATCCATTGGTTGAATTGTCGTTACCTTGATTGTCCAGCGGAATTGGCCTACGATCCGATAAACTCGTTCGACTACCTCGCTGTCTTTAGTCCGCAGTAGCAGCGTCCAGTGGTGAATAGAGAGCAAGCGATGCAAATTTGCCCATTGTCCATCGCCAGATACCACTGGGACATTAGGGATGCGATCGCCTGCATGTAGCGATCCACTACTATTGCGCTGCCAGGATAACGGACTATTGCGGTACTCCATGCCCAGATCGCTGAGGGTGAACTCCATCAAGCGTTTCACTGGCTTGAGCGACAATCCGAACGGCATGAACGTTTCCATCAGCCGGAGCTTGGTAGCTGATGGCGGCTGCTCGACGATGTTCATCCGGTTGGCATCGACGATCGTTTGAGCGTTGGCGCGTTGTTCGATCGTATAAGTATCCAACAGACAGGATTTGGCTTCACCACGCTCGACGGCGGCTAATTTCCAGCCGAGGTTATAAGCACCTCGGAGTCCCGTATTCATCCCATGTCCACCGATTGGTGCCCACGAATGCGCCGCATCCCCGACTAGCAGCACGCGACCTTTGTTGAGGGTCGCCGCAATCCGATTCTGAAAGCGGGCGCGACTGAGCCAAACGGGGTCGGATAGTTCTAGCTGCAATTCAGGTATACAGGCAGCCGCCGCCGTTAAGTCACGCATTTCTGCTAAGGTGGGCGGTGTTTTGCGCTCTGGGTTGGGGTCGGTAGTAAATGTAAAGAAACGGTAAGTGTCTCCAGGCACGGGAATACTCATGATCGATACATTCTCGGCCAGAAAGAAATAGCCTTGAGAAGTGGATTTGGGAAACTGCCAAGTTGGTTTGGCATTGACCTGCACTGCTTGTAAGTTCACCGCAGGCTCTCCTTCAAACGGAATCTGTGCTGCTTCACGGATCGGACTCCGACTGCCTTCGCAGCCTACTAGCCATTGAGTCTCGATCGTTTCCTCGTTACCATTGGCAGCCCGCACCGTGACTTGTGCCCCATCGTCATGGGTGTGAACCCCAATTGCTTCAGTTTCCCATTCAACCTCAACGCCGAGATCGGTTAATGACTCAGCCAAGAAGCGTTCGGTATCGTGCTGTTCGATCGTCATCGGGAACGGGTAGTCACTCTTAATATGACCAAACTCGAACCCGCTTAATTTCTTACCCTTGGCATAGACATCAAAGTTGTGCATTTTATGTGAGCCAGCCATGAACTTGTCGATTACACCTAGCCCTGCTAGTGCTTCTTGGGCACGCGACCAGATCACACAGGCTCTGACTTGGCGTTTGGTTTCAGCGGCTCGATCGATAATCCGTACAGACAGGGAAAGTAAGGTTAATTCGATCGCTAGCATCAAACCAGTAGGGCCAGCACCGACGATTAATACTTGATGTTGAGATGAATTAGACATAGTAATTTGCTCGCGATTTGAAATTATAAAGATTATTTATGGTTGTAAATTTAGGGTCGAACCTGAGTTTAAAAAGTTTAATTGCTCCGTTCATGGTGGGTAGATCCCCCTAAATCCCCCTTAAAAAGGGGGACTAAGAGTAGTCCGGTTCCCCCCTTTTGAAGGCATAGGGGGGATCTTCTAGGGTTTGAGCTTAACAAAATCAAGTTCTCAGACATCCTCACGATCGAAATCCGATCGGGTTATCTCGCAACAGAATTTCTACCAGCTTGCAGTAAAAGAAAATGAAACAAAACAAGCGCACCCACGGCAAACCCAGCAGTTGCCCAAAAGACACCCGGCACACCCCATACGCCAGCAAAGATCCCGGCCATGAGTGGCCCCAATCCAATCCCCAGCGATTGCACGCTGACATTGACTGCCATAAATCCAGCTCGCGTATCGTCGATCGCGAGTTTTGCTAACATCTCTTGGCTAGAAGGTATTGCCAGACCCAAAGCCGCCCCAAATAAGATACTCGGCACGAACAACAGCCACGGGCTATTGATGAACGGAATCATCGCTAGGGCGATCGCGGCGATCGTAAAAGCTGCTTTGATGAGAGTTATTTCTGATGCCTGTCGCGTTAACCTGCCCAACTGCGAAGCCACCAACCCTAACGAGACTGACATGCTGGCTAAAATCAAACCAATGAACAATCCCGAAGCCCCAAAATTAACTCCTGCTAGAATCGGGATGTAAGTGATAAACGGCCCCGATTGAATCAGAAACATCACACCGATTACTAACAGCAATCCCAGGACTGTAGAATTGCTAATACTCTGCCAGACCTTTTGCAGATAAATCTTGAGATCGATCTTTTGGCTACCACTGGGTTGTCGAGGCAGCTTGAGCACCATCAACACCAACAGCAATATGGGAAATGCCATCGTCGCTAGCAAAAAGGGATATCGCCAACTAAAACCTGCTAGCACCCCACCGATTATCGGATAAATGGCCGTGCTGACACCGATCGCGCTCACGTCGATCGACATTGCCAACACTAAGGCTTTACCGCGATAGAGCATACTAATCAGCGTCAGGGAGAGTAAATTTAAGCTAGCAGACCCTAAACCTTGGAGAAATCGCCACCCAAGTAGAGTTTGAAAATCGCCAGCGAAGGCACAGCTACTTCCAGCGATCGCAAATAGTAACAACGACGGAACTAACACTTTCTTAACCCCAATCCGATCGGCGATGATGCCTAAAAACGGCGTTGCAATACCGATCGGCAGAAAGTAAGCGGCCATTACTAATTGGATTTCATCGGGTGAAACCTCAAAAATTTTTGATAATTCTGGGAGGATCGGGCCAATTGTTGGCCCACCCATAATTTCAATTAGGGTGAGGCTAACGATGATATAAAAATTCCGATCGTGCAGCGGATTTTGGGTGCTGTTAAGTTGGGATAATTCATCGCTTTGATTATCTAGATCTAAAATTGGTGGATCGTTCATTGTTTTAGTTCTCCTGATAAGTTGGGATTTTTTAGAGGATTGGTATTGATACCAAATCCGATTTGCAAACACTTCTTGCTGCTAGCATCAATCCTTCGCCCTCACCCGGACGCTTCGCATCCTGCCATCGCCTCTG
>JBJOOY010000085.1:0-3649 GCA_046051065.1 Cyanobacteriota bacterium | reverse complement strand
AGTCTTCAGCTTCGACAAATAGTAATAATCGATCGATCGCCGCAATCGCTTTAATCTCGCCTAATGCGGCAATTGCCGCTTGTTGGAGGACTACTTCTGGCGAATCTAACGCCTGCATCAGCACATCAAAAGCGCGCGGATCTTTGAGATTTCCCAAGGATACAGCCGCGCTAAACCGGACTAACCAGTCGGTATCTTCATAAAATGCCCTGACAAGTCCTTCAAAGGCACGGATATCTTCTAAGTAACCTAGAGCACCAGCAGCATCAGCTCGAATACCATAATCTGGATCGTTAGCGAGGATTTCGATCAAAATCGGGTAAGATTCTGGTGTGGCTTTGACACCTAAAGCAAATACTGCCATCGATCGCAGTTGCAAACTTTCATCATCGAGCACTTTTTTAATCAGTGGTAATGCGACCTCAGCGGATACATCTCGGAGTGAAGCCAATGCTACCATCCGATCTCGAAGATTTGGACTTTCTAACTGTTGTGATAATATGGCTAATTTACTTGCTTCGCGTTGGTCTAGTTGTTGCTCAGGGAAATCTCGCATAACAGTTTTAATCTAATTTATATCTAAATTGTAACAAATTTTATCGATCTGCTAACTCGATCGTCGAGTTCCCCACCCCCCCGATATCCCGCTCGCTGGTAACTATTCATGATCGTTCACAATGATTCAAATTATCTTTGTCAGCTGACTGCTGCTCAAATTCAAGAAATCTTAGTCTTGAATGGTGTATTAATTCAACAATATCAACCACAATTACACCGCTGGTTAACGATCGCGCAGTTACCAGATTTAGGTCAATTGACTCTTAGTTTAGAACCCGATAAAGTTCAGGAGATCGATCTCCGACTGCATCGCCGAGAAATTGTTGACTTAACTGTGATGACAACGGTGATGAATATTAATATTCACGATCGATATGTATTTATTCCATTATTAAAACAATCTAGTAATGGTAATAACGATCGTCATGAATTATGGGGTCGAATTTGCCTATTAGGAAATCCGAAAAGTGTCTGGACACCCCAAGACTTATCCTGGGTACAAGCGTTAGGGCAGCAATTACTTACGGCAATGAATGTGCTGATGGGCATTACCCCGCTGCAAGGAGATATCGTTTCTAGTTCTTCTGCCCCACTCTCAGATTTAGCCGAATTAATCCAAAGAATTACCGAATTAGAGTCTGTTTGTAACCAAAAAAATGAATTTATCAATCATATTTCTCACGATCTACGAGCACCGTTGATGAATATCAAAATGGCGGTAAGGATGTTAAAAATTAGTCTGAATACCGATCCAGCGATTGCCGATTTACTATCAGGTCATCGCGCCGAAAAATACTTGATGATTTTAGAGCGAGAATGCAATCGTGAAGTAGAATTAATCGATAATGCTTTAGAATTGCAGAGACTAGAACTAGCAATCGATCGAGTACATATTGAATCAGTAGAAATTGCCACTTGGATTTTGACCACGATCGAACCATTTCTCGATCGAGCTGCTACGCAAGATCGAGAATTAATTGTGTCTCTATCTGATTGGTTGCCAACGATCGATACTAATCGCATGTATCTCACCAAAGTACTAACTGAATTGCTCAATAATGCTTGCAAATATACTGAAGTAAACGGCAAAATTATCGTAGAGATCGATAGTGTTCCTGACTTAGATTGGTTGACAATTGTTGTTAAAAATCAGGCAGAAATTGCCGAACGGCATTTACCTCATGTTTTCAAACAATTTTATCGCATTCCTGGTAGCGATCGAGAACACCAAGGTGGGACTGGATTAGGACTATCGATCGTCAAAAAGTTAGTCCAACAGTTGAACGGTCAAATTTATGCGACTAGTACCGATGGCTGGACAGAATTTACCGTCAAATTCCCGATTGGCATTGGAAATTGGGAAATTGGTGGTGCACCATTAGAAATTGTTAAAGAGTACATCAAATCTCAAGATGTCCCACAACCTTAATTGTCAAAAGCGTAATTCCCCTCCCTGCTTACGCTGAGGAAGGGGAATTATGCGATTCCGTTAAAACTCAAAGCCTAATCCAAGATTAGTACCGTTAATCGAGCCAAAATTAGTATTAAAACTAATTACAGCCGCCACACCTTCAAACAGGTTGACATCGGCACCAACCGTACCTAATATGTCAAATTTACTGCCTTGTCCGTTGTTACCCCCAGAAGCATACTGCACACCAGCCCCAGCGTTAAAATTAATCAGTGGATTACGCTCGAATGGTTCTTTTTGACCCAAACTAAAATCATAGGTAATGGGCAGCCGCACTACACTTCCATTGGAATTGAATACAGCAGATGGGCGGAGGGAAAAATTATCAGCAAAATGAAACCTAGTAATGACTCCATAAGCCGCAGCTCCATTACCAAAACCAACTGCGGGACCAAAATAATTTTTGGGGAATTGGAGGGGATATCCACCACCTGTATCCGTCGTCGTAGTCGGTGGTGGTGGGGGCACGACCTGACTTGGTGTGGGAGTAGAACCACCAGGTAGTTCTGACTGAGCAATCAGTTTTGGCGCGGAAATAGAGTTAATCTCGGGGCTAGTCAAGGGCACTGGGTTTGTTTGGCTCGAGATCGAAACTCGATTGGCTCCAGTTCTAGCTGAGAATTTACTAGATGCAGTTTGAGTTGTAGATGTGCTGTGATCGACAAATTGTGGACTAGTAATGGTGATGGCTGGTATGGTAGCGATCGGTGGGATCATACTGAATACTGACTCCTCAAAATTTAGCTATTTCGATCTACTGCATAGCGATACTGTAGTTGATCTGCTATACAAAAAAATGACTTTTAGGATTAAACCCTATAAATAATTGTAGACTGAATAACCGCTCCGATAGTTTCCTCGATCGAGTCAGATTGCTAATTGGCTGGATCGAGTTGAGACATTGAAGATACAAATTGAGCCGAAACGAACGGCAGCAGATCGCGATTTTGACTGTTGGTTGTCCCTTCAGTGAAGATAGTTAATAGATAAGGTTGGCGATCTGGTAACTCGATATAAGCTGCATCATGACGCGATTGAGATGTCCAACCAGCTTTCGACCAGATTTGACTTGCGGGTGGTAAACCAGCCGCTAAAAAGCCATTTAACTGGTTTTCCTCGCCAGGTGGCGGGGTGACCTGAGCTAAATTGAGATCGCGGTGAAGTAGTTCCATCATTTGCCGCGATCGATCGCTACTTACTGCTACCCCACCAATGATACTATGCATTAATCTAGTGACTGCATCTGTAGTAAGCATATTGCGGTTTTCGCGCATTTCGCCAACGAAAATGTTTTCTCGTCCGTAAGGCCCTTCGCTCCAAGTCTTTTGATTGACATTGATGAGATCTAACTCGATCCACCCGAGGGATTGATAATAACGATTAATGAGATTGCGTTGCGACTGCCAAGTTGTATATGGTCCTGGGGATAATTCTGGGCCGCTAGTGGTGCCCGTGAGGGTATCGACAATCAGACTGGTAGCATCATTACTAGAGTCGACGATCGTATCGCAGATCGCTCGATCGAGTTCGGCAGACTCCGTCGCCATCCCCTGCTCTAACCACTCATGCATCGCCACTAAATAAAATAATTTGACAATACTCGCTGGATAAATCCGTTCG
>JBJOOY010000084.1:0-13338 GCA_046051065.1 Cyanobacteriota bacterium | reverse complement strand
AGCGGAAAGCCTTGTATTCGAGGAATGCGAATTACCGTCTACGATGTCTTGTCCTACCTAGCATCTGGCATGACCCAAGATGAAATCCTGCAAGACTTTCCGTACCTCATCGCCACTGATATTCTCGCCTGCCTTAGCTACGCTGCCGATCGAGAACAGCTCACACTCACTATCGCAGCATGAAGTTGCTCTTCGACCATAATCTTTCACCTCGCCTAGTTCTTATTCTTGCCGATCTCTACCCCAATTCTCAACACGTCTTTCCATTACAAATGGATCGAGATGATGATTGCCTCATTTGGGACTATGCAGTTCAAAATGACTATGTAATTGTTACCCGCGATTCGGATTACAATGAGTTGGGTCTTATCCGAGGTTTCCCACCAAAAGTAATCTGGATTCGTCGGGGAAATTGTTCCACCAAAGAAATTGAAACCATTCTTTGATCATCAACTCAAGATATTCATGAATTTTTCCAAAACCCATCACTTGGAATATTAACTTTAAATTAAAATATTGATCTTAACTACCTAGGCACGGGGACTCGATCGATTAATCCAGCAATTACCTTATCAATCTGTAAACCATCTAATTGAGCCTCAGGACGCAATACAAGGCGGTGTCGGAGGAGTGGGAGGGCAACTTGCTTAAAATCATCGGGAATGACCATTTGACGACGATCTAGCCATGCAGCAGATTTACTTGCTTGCAGCCAAGCGATCGCCGCGCGCGGTGAAGCCCCTAGACTGAGATCGGGATGTTGGCGCGTCTGTTGAACCAGCGCCAGGAGATAATCGATCGAATTTTCACTGACTGAAATCGTTTGGACTTCGCGGCGGGCTTGGATACAATCAGCAACAGTCGCGATTGGCTGAAGCACATTGACATCATTTCTCACCCCTGGCTGATGACTGAGCGCACCGACTAACATTTCCCGTTCAGCTGCTGCGGGTGGGTACTCGATCGTTAGTTTGAATAAAAATCGATCGAGTTGTGCCTCTGGTAAAGGATACGTTCCTTCAAATTCCAGCGAGTTTTGAGTGGCGATCGTCCAGAATAGCTCTGATAATAGCATCCTCTCCCCATCCAGAGTCACCTGCCCTTCTGCCATTGCTTCTAATAATGCTGATTGCGTTTTGGGTGGAGTACGATTGATTTCATCTGCAAGTAAAATCTGGGTAAAAATTGGCCCCTTTTTGAGAATAAATTCTTGTTTTTTCAGGTCAAAAATATTTGTCCCTAAAATATCTGCTGGTAAAATATCTGGTGTAAGTTGAACTCGCCTAAATTCTGCCTGAATTAGTTGTGATAGCACTTTCACCATCATCGTTTTCCCAGTCCCTGGTACCCCCTCTAGGATAACGTGACCGCCCGTGAGCAGAGCAATTAGAAGTTGATGCGTAGTTTTTGCTTGTCCAAAAACAACTTTTTGTAAAGCACTACCGAGTCGGTCAAATATCGTGTGAGTTTCAGTCATTGGATTAGGGGCTAGGGGTTAGGGAATAGGGAATATGGGGGTTAATTTCAGTTTTCCTGATGAGATAGAGATCAGAAGTTAAATCACTCATAATTCATAATTCTTCAGTTGTCGATCGATTGTTTGAAGTTTAGTTAGCCAGAGAGTCAATTCAGTGGGAGTAAGCCGACGCGATCCCGTCGTTAATTGTAGGACAAAGCGGAGATCGTCGGTGGGTAACTTGACCCGTTCTTCCCAGGCGGTAATCAGTGTCTGCGCTCCAACTAGCCGCTCGCCGCCTAGTCCTAATTTTTTTTGCCAGGATAGCTGTTCGGCTTTGCCAATATTTTGGATGACAAACTCGCTACTATTCGCTTGACGCAGGACTCCGCCCAAGGCTTGGATATAAGCTTCACTATTTTCAATTTCTGGTAATTTAGGGACGACAATTTTCCCAAATCGCCGATTTTGTTGCCAAATTAACACAAGTATCCCTAACAGCAGATTAATAAAAACAATTAATAATGGGGTGCGGGATAAATAATCTAAGACATCACCTTTGTCAGGAGCTGAGTCTAATTCTCGATCGTTAATATTACCCGATTTAGCAGATTTTGACTTTCGTTCGATATAACCATGCACATATTCATCTACTAAAATCTGTTGACTATCTCGATCGACAAGATCGGCTAACAACTCATAATTCGATCGAAAATCTCGATAGGCATTGGCAGCTAAATACGGTGTTGTCGCAATAATTACCCGACCTTTACCTAAGTTAATTTTAGTAATGACATTACCAGATTGATCGCTTAAAATTGCTTGTGTTGGGTTATTTTTGAGTAAACTAATTTTGGCTAGATCCGCTGTAAATCTGCGGGTAGTTTCGATTCTGATATTTCCTCGATCGCTCTGAAGATCGGTGCTGAATGGCAAATCCCCAGCTGGTGCAGTCACTCCTAAAATAACGAATTTATTGCCCTGTTTTACCCAGTCTAATTGTTGAGTTGTCAGATTAATTTGTTCCAATTTACTATTAACTTGAAGCAGTGTTATTCCCGATCGATCTGCATAAATTTTGGTCAACTTAGCAAATGATTTTTGCCACCTTTCGATCTTAATTCCTCGATCGAGCATCATTTGATACCAAGCACTATAACCATTAGGCGATGTATTGTAACTAGATCCCGCTTGTCTAGGATCTCCACCCATCGCACTCACGATCGTTAATAAAATGATGGTAATTACTGTTAATAACCCAAATTGCCAATATTTCTTGAATAACTTTTTGAAGTCTGACATGAGCAATTAACAAATATAGCGATTGTCCACTATCCCCTATTCCCTATTCCCTATTCCCTATCCCCTACCGATGTGCTCTTCAATCGCGCGATAGGCTTGTTGACATCGATCGAATCCTGCTGCTGTAATTGGCGTATTGCCAAAATGAAGTTGTTCGTGGGTCGATAATAACACTTCACCGATCGACATCGGCGGTAATGTCCCCAATAATGTGAGGTACTCACGATCGGTGCGACTAAACTGGTGGGGAATCAGGTTGGCATCATTCAACCGTTGGAGCATTGCCAAATAGAGCCACCGACTAGCTTGGGTGTAATCTCGCTCAGATTGGGACTGTTGCGATCGATCTAATAACTCTGCCACAGTATGGGTTGGCTCAGGCGATCGATCGAGATCCAATTTTGGCAGTTTATTTGTTAACAGCCACTTCCGCCAGTAGGGATAGATAACACGATAGCCAATCCAGATTAGCAACCCAGCCAATGCTAACCAAGTCAATCGTAATAATAATGGCCCCAACCAAGCTGGAAAAATATCGAGGTTTAAATCTCGATCGATCGATCGAAGTTTTACCTCAATCCATTCGCCCAATTGTTGCTGGAGTTGCTCTAACTGCCATCGCCAACTCGTCCGCTCGAAAGAGATCGCCATACTTAACTGTAAGCTAGTTCCCAATCATCACCGCGCGTCAATCTAATTTGTGCTAACGCCACAATTGTCGGAATAATTCGCCCATAATTAGTCGAAATCGATCTCCAGCCGAGATCTGCAAAAAACCAACCCCACATGGCTGGTCCTAAAATCGAGAAAACTCCGCGTACTGCTACCTGTTGGGTAACGTTGATTGCCATGCCCCGCTTAGCCATGTAGAGGGCGATATAGCTTTGCAATTGACTGCTTACTGCCAGTCCGCCTTTGATTAACGTTTGTTTGGCAACTTGATAGCTAGCAAAGTGAAAGGCAAATTGACGGGCGATTTGATGTAGCACTAATGGTTTGAGTACCGAATTCACCGCGATCGCACTGCTGCCTTTTAAAATTAATTTAATTGGATCGTGTTGAATGTGTGCGGGTAGGGGTTGGTCGAATTTAGTATTAGCCAAAGATTGTTGAACTTTAACAGTTAATGCCCCGCGATCGCTAGCAGGTAATTTGTGCCAACTTTTACCCATCAAATGTAAGAATACTTCTGCTTCTAAATCTGTGGTGCTAAGCTGGTGAGAATAGGGAATTTTGAGATATCCACAAACACGTACTAATGTTTGACGATAGCTGACTGCTTGAGTTCTCCCCTGCAAGACAGTTAAGCCATCCGCTGCTAAAAATCTAAATCGATCTTCGATCGTATCCAGCCACATTTCCCGTTTTTGACTCTGAACCTCAATTAGATCTGGCGTACGGACATAGTCTAAAGGGTTGAATTTTCGGCTAAACAGAATTTTGGTTAGCTGCTGTAGTTCATCTTCGGTCGCCAATTCTAAAGCCGTGCGTAACTCATCCAAAGCAACTTCCTCCCCACCAATTGTGCCGCCGACCGTATCATTCTATAGTGTACCTCACGATTTTAAAAACGGTAACTGCCGATCGCTACCATAGCTTACTGCAAAACTGGTACGATCGATCGACACGATCAATTAGAGAATTCCTGGCTTCAATGGTTGAAACCAGGGTTTAAATTACTGGTCAATATTTATAACTAAACACTAACCGCAACTTTAGGCGAAGGATACACGCCTTTAGCATATTTAACTGCAAACTCATCCAAGGATACAGCTTTAATTTTGCTAGCATGTCCCGCACACCAGAAAGCGTTGTAACGTTCGGCACATACTTTTTGCATGTACTTAATCGAAGGCTTCATAAAGTGGCGAGGGTCGAACTCTTCAGGTTTAGCAGCTAAAGCTTCGCGCACTGCTGCGGTGATTGCCAAACGGTTATCAGTGTCGATGTTAACTTTACGAACGCCACATTTAATCCCTTTTTGGATTTCTGCTAAGGGTACGCCGTAAGTTTCAGGAATTTTACCACCGTACTTGTTAATTAGTGCGAGTAAATCTTCAGGAACGGAAGAAGAACCATGCATTACCAAGTGAGTATTAGGTAATTTTTTGTGAATCTCTTCGATTCGGCTGATGGCTAAAATTTCTCCAGTTGGTTTGCGGGTAAATTTATAAGCACCGTGGCTGGTACCGATCGCAACTGCAAGTGCATCTACACCAGTAGCTTCAACGAATTGTACTGCTTCATCGGGGTCGGTTAATAGTTGGTCGTGAGATAAAGCACCTTCAAAACCGTGTCCATCTTCAGCTTCGCCCATGCCAGTTTCGAGCGAGCCTAGACAACCGAGTTCGCCTTCTACACTAACACCGATCGAGTGTGCAACTTCAACTACCTGACGGGTAATATTGACGTTGTACTCAAAGCTAGCTGGAGTCTTCGCATCAGCTTCTAATGAGCCATCCATCATCACGCTGGTGAAACCCTGTTTCATTGCTGAGTAGCAAGTAGCCGCACTGTTACCATGGTCTTGGTGCATGGCAATGGGAATATTTGGGTAGGTTTCTACTGCGGCTAAGACGAGGTGACGTAAGAATGCTTCTCCAGCATAGTTCCGCGCACCACGAGAAGCTTGTAAGATGACTGGACTATCAGTTTCTTGAGCAGCCAGCATGATTGCTTGGATTTGCTCCATATTATTTACGTTATAAGCTGGGATCCCATAATTGTTTTCCGCAGCATGATCCAGCAAAAGCCGTAATGGGACGAGTGCCATTAGAAATTCCTCCTATATCTGTTGTCTTTAAATTATGCGATCGACGATCGAGTGTTAATTTTATGATTCTTAACTAGTGATACTTTACCAAAGATCTGTTAGGTATGAACAGTTATTTCCGGAATCGGCTCTACCTTTTTCGTCCAGATTATCTCGATCCTGTCTTTTTTTGAAAAGTAGTTTGAGCCAGGGTCGTCGATTATGTAAACTCGATCGATATAACTAAGGGAATAGCTCGATCGCCATTCTCTCATTTAGCACTTACTGTAATCTTTAAAATGGGACGCCCGAGATTCGAACTCGGGACCAGTCGGTTAAAAGCCGAATGCTCTACCGCTGAGCTAGCGTCCCGCTGTGCCTTGAAAAATCAGACTTTCCAAGCATAGCACAGATGCACGAACTTAGACAAATTAATTTTCAAGAGTGGAATTTGGCCTGAAAAATCACTTGAGCGATCGATGTCTCCCCTGGCGATACATGGAGCAGATCGATGCTGGTATTAAGACTATTACGCGGGCCCGTCCAAGGTTCGAGACAGTAGAAATCTTTATCTTTCACCGTCCAAAATACGATATTGCGATATTCGGCTCCCTGGGTCATCGTCAGGGTTAATTGTTGGTGAGGATCGGTAACAATGGTGGTGTTACCAGTCAGATTGGTAAAGGCGGCATCGATTTCAGCTTGGTTAAAATCAAATTTACCAGTGAAGGAATGCGTTTGACCCGTCTGTTTTTCTTGGTAGCTAGGCGATGGCATCTCCACGGTCAGACTCTGTTTGTCTGGGGCTTTAAAATAGGGGTGCAAGCCAGTACTAAACGGCATGGGGATAGCTGAATGATTGGTATAGCTTTGATCTACAACCAATTCACCCCCATGGATGCGATAGGTAAAGTTGACAGTAAAATCAAAGGGGTAAACTGCCAGAGTCGCAGCGCTACTTTCGAGAGTAATTGTCAGACTAGCATCTCGATCGGTAGACTGGCTGGTAACTCGCCAAGGTAATTCACGCGCAAATCCATGTTGTTTGAGCGTATATTCTCGCACGCCCACATTATAGGTATTGTCAGGTAAATTACCACAGATCGGGAACAGGATCGGGAATCCCCCGCGAACGCTCAAAGTTTTGTCGGCAAACCGTTTGGCATCTAAGTACATTAACTCCCGATCGTTAACTTTCCAACTAGTGGCAATCCCGCCACGATCGGGGAAAACGGTCAAAGAACTTTGACTCTCGGTATCGTTCAAAACATATACAGATTCAGATTCAGTGTGGGGTTGCTTGGCAATCGTAAACATAATTTTATAGTGGTGATTTGGGTAGTAGATCCCGATCGATCGTTTGTTACTAGTTATAAGCAAGTATCCAAAGGGACGAGCAAACGAGTATCATAGTTATATTAGGTTAATCTACGATCGATTAATCTATGTAACCACACCACCTATCACCAGTATTAATGGCAAATTCGACTTTTATGTCAAAGCCGCCCTGGACGGGGGAGAACTACCGATCGATCGATGTAATCCGCAAATTGTGGTTGGATGCTCAGATTAAGTTCCTCAACTAAACCGATCGCTTGTAGTTAATTTTGGGAAAGCTAATCTAGTTATCATCCGAAACGGCAAGATTAGATTCTCACTTCCACCACTAGATTTATTTGTTTAGGAGAGTTAAACCATGCTACACCGCAAGATTTATCAACTGTGTGAAGATGGTCGTGAAGTGTGTATCTTCTTACGCGATCAACAACGGTGGATCGAACGCGCGCGCATCACTGATATCGAAGGCGATCTCGTTACTATTCGTTACGAGACTGACGAGGATGAAGAAGTATCGGCTTGGGAAGAAATGGTACGCCTCGAAAGTATCGCTTCGATTAGTCATAAATTAGCCTCTGTCTATCGAGGTAATGCCGAACCACTAGTCTCCGATGAGTGTCACGAATTAGAACAAATTCGTCCCGCTAAACCTGAAGAGTAAACTTAATTACTAGTTTTACCAGCAATTGGCAACCAACCAGCCGATCGCTGGTAACTAGCTTAATATTACTGAGAACCGAATCCTATGTTCGATCCGCTGTTTAGCCGCGCTGGTATTCTATGGGCGGCGATTATTGATTTTATCCAAACGGCTGAAGGCGATATGGCTAAAGCCTTAGCAGCCTTTACCGCTCGTCAATTAGTTCGCAACCCACAGTTAGATCCTGGGCAAAAAAAACTGCTAATTCATCGATTCGCGATCGAGGGTGAAATTGACGATCAAACTCCGCTCGAACTATTCCTTGCTAGTCACACCAATTTAACCCCACAAGATCGTCAGTTAGTCGATAGTTGGCGGCGGAGTTTCGTTGGTTTACTGGCGATCGTGGCAGTATACCCCAACGGCTTGGAAGTGATGAATTGGCTCACAGCCAAGCATTATCGGATTCAATTTGCCGATCTTGCCGCCCAAACAGCCATGACTAGACTGAAAGTTGGGGATATCATCATTGCCCAACTCAGCCCGATTGTCGATATTGACTGGGCGATTTTAACCCCCTGGGTGGCACTGGGTAGATTAGGTAAACCGAAATTAGCCGTCGCCGTCGGTACCTTTCGGCAAAATTATCCCCATTATCTCTACAGCGATGCACCCGAGCAACTGGAAGCATCCTGGGCATCGGTAGTTACCTATCACGATCGATTTGTCGAATTTTTTGGTACCGATGAAATTACCCTCACAGGCAAAGAATTACAAGCTCGTGTAGTTGAATTTCAAACTTGGATGGTCGATCGACAGTTTGAATCTGCCGGAATCGACAAGTCAAAATCTCTGACTGACTTAGCGAGCGATGCTGGAGCTACAACCGATGATTTGCAAGCTTTGACCACAACACTCGGCTTGAACGCCGATCGTGCCGCTGAGGGCAAATCTACAGCCATTGGAGAGATGGTATCGCCTCCAGTGGAACTCCCCCCAGAACTGCATCGAGCAGCCGCAGTTACTGCACTCAGTCATCCCTATTGGGGACAAATGTTTTTAGTCGATTATCCGCGCTTGCAAACTTTATTAGCAACCGCAAAGACGGAATATGACCCCACCGAGTTAAAATTTTTCCGCAAGTGTCTGGCAGATCCGCAGTTGAATACCTTTGTCTGGCGCAGATTGGCAAAACGCTTCCCCCAGCAACTGCAATTGGCAATCCGTCAAATTTTCAAAAATGAGCGACCAGATTTTAATGTAGCAACAGATTTAGATTCGTTGTTAACATCATTTAACAAGTTTTTAGAACCCGATCTACCAGATTTAGCTAGCGTACCAATTCATTTACACGAGCTATTTCAAGCCGCAGTCTTAGAAGTTAGCAAAGAAAAAGCTAAGTCTAAGTCTCAACCTAAAAAAACCGGATTTGGTGTTAAAAGTTAAGAATTAATTAATCACTTCGACCGAAACTATATCGATCTGTTAAGATCGAGGAAGTCAGTTCTCAAGCTAGTTTTTAAATGCAATTAGAATCAGTAAGATCGAGCATCCAATTAAACCTTAGGAATGGAGCATTACGACTATGAATATTATTGGTTGGGTAGTACTCGGGCTCGTAGCTGGCGCGCTCGCTAAATTAATTTATCCCGGTACTCAAGGCGGTGGCATAATTGCAACGATGGTATTGGGGATTGTTGGTGCCTTTATCGGAGGTACTCTTTATACGTTGATAATGACCGGAAAGTTTGCGATCGCCTCATCCTTTACTGCAGCAACTTTAGTTCCTTCATTGATATTTGCTGTGTTAGGTTCGATGATAGCAATTTTTATCTGGAGTCTAGTTACTCGTAATGCTTAAGTAGCTGCGATCGATGACAGCTAGCGATTACTTGGTAGGCAATTGCAATTGCTAGAGTTAGATGAAGAATATCGATCGGTCAAATAACCGATCGATATTAATTCTATTTAAGTTGTAAATATAACTTTTCAGCTATTGCCCGAACAGCTCATTCACTCGATCGATATTCTAGTCTCGATCGAGGTAAATCTGCGATAAAAACGATCGATATCAGGCAGTTGACAGCGACATCGATCGGTTTTCGCAGACTATAACTCACCTTCTTCGTAATCATCAGATAATTCAGTCCCAGCCACCTCCAGCCCGCTAGCTACCCATCGCAAATTCTCAATCCGCTCGGCTAGTGCTGCTACAGTAGGAAATTCAAATAAATTAGACATCAGAATTTCTACTTGTAAAACTTGACGCAACCTGGAAATCATTTGAATCCCTACCAGGGAATATCCTCCCAACTCAAAAAAGTTATCATGGATGCCCACTCGATCAATTTTAAGTAAAGTTGCCCAGATCTCGGCAACTTGCTGCTCGATTGGGGTGCGCGGTGCCACATACAACTCTCGAGTGGCGGTAAAATCGGGCTGTGGCAGTGCTTGACGATCGATTTTGCCAGTCGGAGTTAACGGCATCGTTGCTAGCGCCATGAAACTGGTGGGCACCATAAAATCAGGCAACCGCTGTTGCAAGAATTGACGTAAATCGCTAACGATCGTCGATCGCGTAGCGTTGGCTTTGGCAAATCGATCTCGATCGGTTATTGCGGTAAAATAGCTAACTAATACTTTCTTACCAGGTGTATCTGTACGGACGATCGTGACAGCTTCGGAAATATCTGGATATTGTAATAATACCATATCGATTTCACCCAGTTCGATCCGAAAACCGCTCACTTTGACTTGATAATCCAGCCGCCCCAGGTACTCAATTTCCCCACTGGGCAAGTACCGCGCCAAGTCACCACTTTTATATAACTTCTCTTGGTTGAGGGTAAAGGGATTGACGATAAATCGATCGTCAGTCAATTCAGGGCGATTAAAATATCCTCGTGCTAACCCATCGCCACCAATGTATAATTCACCTGGAATGCCGATCGGGACTGGCTGTAAATGTGGATCGAGAATATAAGTTTGAGTGTTAGAAATCGATCGACCGATCGGAATTGAAGCACCTGGAACGAGCGGTGTGATGATATGATGACAGCAAGTAAACGTGGTATTTTCTGTTGGACCATAACCATTAATTAGCTGACAGGTTTTGACAGTATCAAGAAATTTTTGAACGTGGGATACAGATAAAACATCGCCACCTGCTAATAGTTGTCGTAATGGTTTTAAGGCATCAATTTTTTCATCAACAATCAGATGAAATAGCCCAGCAGTCAGCCACATAATTGTCACTTGAGATTGCTGAATAATTTGCGCTAATTCATCGATCGATGGTGTATGCGGTGGGAAAATAACTAGTTTGCCACCATTAAGTAAACAACCCCACAGCTCGAAAGTTGCCGCATCAAAAGAGATCGGCGAAAGTTGGAGAAATACATCCGATTCAGTCAGACTTACATAATTAGTATCTTTAACTAATCGGACTACCCCCCGATGCATAATGCTTACGCCTTTTGGTTGTCCGGTAGAACCAGATGTATACATCACATAAGCCAAATTATCGGGTTTGGTAAGATGATTGGGGTTAGTTGATGGTTGGTGGCTAATTTTCTCCCAATCGGCGTCGACACAAATTACCTCTGCTTGATGAGTGGGTAATTTAGTAATTAATTCTGTTTGAGTTAGGAGTAATTGAACCTGAGTATCGGATAGCATAAACGCCAAGCGTGATTGGGGGTACGCTGGATCTAGCGGTACATAAGCACCGCCTGCTTTCAGGATGGCTAACAGACTTACCACCATTGCCAGGGAACGCTCCATGCAAATACCAACGAGTACATCGGCACCGACACCGCGCGTTTGTAGATATGCTGCTAATTGATTCGATCGAATATTTAATTCGTGATAGGTAAGTTGCTCGCCATTAAATACTAGTGCAATAGCATCGGGTGTGCGTTCTACTTGCTGTGAAAATAATTGATGGATACACTGCTGCGGATAATTTGTTTGCGTCTGTTCCCAAAGATCGAATAACTGTTTCTCGGCGGCTGGTAAAATTGGTAATGTGGCAATCTGGCAGTCTGGATTAGTGACTATTCCCCATAATAAAGTTTCCAACTCTGCCATCCGGCGACGGATCGTATCGGCATTAAACAGGTTAGTATTGTATTGACATTCCAGCGTAATCTTGCCGGATAATTCAGTCGCATTAATAAATAATTCAAAATTTTCATAGGCACGCGGATTAGAGAAAAATTCTACTTCCAGGCCGATAAATGGTAAACTACTAGCGTCCAAACCTCGATCGAGGTTAAATGTAATTGGTACTAATGGAATCCGACTAGAATCTCTCGCTAAATTTAGTTTACTTAGTAAACTACTGAAAGTAAATTGTTGATGGTCGTAAGCATCTAAGATCGTCGAACTGCGGGATTGTAAGTAGTCGCTAAAAGATGTTTCACTATTAATGTGAGTCCGCAAGGGCAAAAGATTTACACAATGCCCGACTAAGTGATATTGTCCCGATGCCGCCTGTCCAGCCGCAGGAATCCCTACCACCAAATCTGTTTGTCCTGTGAGTCGATGTAGCCACACTTCAAAACCTGCCAAAATCGTTGTCATCAAGCTACAACCAGATTTTGTCCCCAATTGTTTGAGATCGGTCACTAATTCCGCTGATAAATCCCAATCTTCTCGCGCCGCTGTAAAGGTTCTCAAGGGCGGACGCGATCGATCTGTGGGAAAATCCAAGCTAGGGATGTTATCTGCAAACTGTTCTAACCAATATCGTTCGGTGGCGATCGTGTCTGGATCTTGTGCTGCTTCGACTTGTGAGATGGCATATTCACTGAAGTTATCGGCTAGCTCCAGTTCGGGATTTATACCCTGCTGCACGGCGGAATAGAGCTGACCCAAATCAGACATCAAAACACACCAAGACCAACCATCACAAATAATGTGATGAGCGGTAATAATTACACGATATTCTCGATCGCTTAATTTAATGATTTGCGATCGAAATAACGGCCCATGTTCGAGATCGAAAGGCTGTTTAACTTCTCGTTCTAAAATGTTAGTTAATTCTATCGATCTCGTTTGCGAATCTAGCTCACCAATATTAACGATCGGCGTTGCTACCAGTCTAGTAGCAACGATACATAATGTTTGACCATCGGTACTAAAAGTTGTTCTCAGTGCCTCATGTCGATCGACTAATTGCTGCAATGCAGTTTGTAATGCTAATACATTTAGCTCTCCCTTGAAGTGTAAAGATTGAGATTCATTATAAGCACAATTAGCGGCATCGCCCATCTGAACGGAAGCCCAAATTTCAGTTTGAGATGCAGTGGCTGGAGCAGTTAATAATAATTCTCCCCCGGCAAAAGGATCGAAATCAACAGCAGTTAATGTAGATTGAATATTGGTTGCGCTTGTTTCCATATTGATATTTACAATGATTATTTTAATGGATATTTTTAATGATAAAATTACAATTCTCGACTATGCTTTGGTTTTAATCAAACTGCGCATCGGTATTTCTACAAATCGATAGGTTAACGATGCAGTTAATAAGACGGTTGGCATCAGTATTATTAAAGCGATCGCCGCTTGCCAAGTCTCAAAATTAGTACCAAAAGCTACATGATATCTATCTAACCAGACCGTCTTTACTAATTCGCTAATTAACCAATGCACCATGTAAATTGAGTAAGAGATTGTGCCGAGATAGACAATAACTTGTGAATTGACAAACTTAGAGATGAGACTATTAGTTTGAGTAGATACCGCTAAAATTAGTAAAGAAAAAGCGGGTAGGATCGACCAATCGTGAAAGCTCCGCCCTCGATCGACCCAATTATGCATCACATAACCAATCCAACCGATCGA
>JBJOOY010000083.1:0-2840 GCA_046051065.1 Cyanobacteriota bacterium | reverse complement strand
TAGGTGCAATATTATGGGAGCATGTAGGCATGTCTCGATCGATCGATAGTTTAACAATTGCTAAAGCTAAGATCGCTGAATTGCGATCGGAATTTTGGGAAAACTTACTGATTTCCGGCGGATCGAATACTTTAAATCGAGAGTTAGAATTAGCTGGAAGAGTAGCCGATTTTCTCGAACTTGGCGAATTAATGGCTGATGATGCTTTAGCCCGTAATGAATCTTAAAGATTTAATTATCGATCGAAGTGCGTTCGATCGGATCGTTCAAAATGGTGGTTATATATCTGTTAATACAGGCAATGCTCCAGATGCTAACACGATCGTGATTTCTAAAGAATCGGCAGATCGATCGATGGATATGGCTGAATGTATTGCCTGTGGTGCTTGTGGTGCCGCTTGTCCGAATGCTTCCGCCTCATTATTTGTGGGCGCAAACATTGCTCGATACACTTTCTTACCACAGGGAAAATTAGAAAGCGTTAATAGAGTAACAGGAATGGTCGATCGAATGGATGCCGAAGGGTTTGGCAACTGTTCTAATCATGGAGTCTGCGCTACCATTTGCCCAAAAGAAATCTCATTAGGATCGATCTCCATCATGCGGAGCGAATATAGAGATGCACGATGGAATTCGCGCTAGAGATAATACCCGATCGTTGCAAACTAAAAAATGACTCGATCGCTATTCTTAATTCCCCTTTTGAGTCCGAAAGCTATAAAAAGCGTAAATATCAAACATTGCGCCGACAAATCCAGATACTAAACAGATCGTCAACATTCCTTGTAACGCAGAGCCGCTACCAAATATATCCAGAATATCAAGTAGGACATTTGTCGGGATTTGACCGATCGATTTTAGCCCAGGAATGCAAGTTAGCAACCAAGTGCTAGCCAGAGAACCGGACATTAATAGCATCGGGGCAAAGAAGCTAAATATTATCGCCAGGAATAGAGAACGTAGGAAGTTTGATGACACGATCGGAACCTCACCCGCCTAATGGCCAAAAGAACTGTTGTGGCTTCTTAAGCTCACTTGCATATCATACTTTGCAGTTCTGGGGATCGAACGAATCTGTGAGAAATCTTAAAATATCATTAAACTTTTTGATAATCGACTAATAATCTACATCAAATGGCCCAAATCCTGATGAGACATGGGAAAATCGCGCAATTGGCAGGGGAGCGATCGGTGGATGAGTTGCTGTCGATCGCTTAAAATTAAGAAAGGATAACGATCTACCGGATCGATTCTGAGAGAGTAGCGATCCTCTTCTCATGAAGTTTTGCAAGGATTGGGGTAATCTTAAGGTATAAGTAGCACAATTTTTTTAGGACACCAAACATCACGATCGTAGGCAACTACCAACATCGTGCATCCAAAGCCATGGGGAATCATCAACTAGCACAAAATACTACTCTACTCCGGCAAATCTTTACTAACATTCAACCTGATAGTTGTCCAAAACATTACAATTTTCATATGCATACCAACTGTTCGGATGGTAAGCTCGAACCCGAAGATTTAATGAGTCAAGCTGTCCGGATTGGGTTGAAAGGGATGGCAATTACGGATCATCATAGTGTCGATGGGTACTATCGTGCGGTTGAATGGTTACAAACCCAAGGTATCGATTCACTTCAATTGTGGACGGGGATCGAAATTACGGCCTATCTTCCTCCTGTAGATGTGCATATCCTCGGCTATGGTTTCGATCCATCAGAGCCAAGTTTAGCTCCCTACTTAACGGGGCGAGAACCCAGAGGTGTAGATGCTCGAGCCGATCGATCGATTTCGGCTCTGCATCAGGCTGGGGCCATTGTCGTGTTAGCACACCCCTGTCGCTATCGGCGCTCTCCTGAAGAACTAATTCCGACGGCTGTGTCACTGGGCATTGATGGGGTCGAAACTTATTATGCTTATAATAATCCCAATCCTTGGATTCCTAGCTTTGAACAAACAGAGACGGTCAAACGTTTAGGCAATAGTCATAATTTACTACACACTTGTGGTACAGATACGCATGGGCTAGATCTGTTACAAAGGTTATGAGAGCCAGCGAGCATTAGTTCGATTGAGTCACTTAAAATCTTCAAGTTCGCCGATAACAGTAAATTAATTAGATATCTAACAGATTGGCATAAGTAAAGGATCTGAGGATGAAGTGGGTGAAGTTACGTAAAATCTCTAATTGCGAATTTATTTGTGGTTGTCTATGATAGTTGGTTGGGTATAGTATACAAAACTATAATTTCTAGGTATTTTGGTTACATTAGCTTCGCTTGCGCTCAGACGAAGCCAAACCAAAACCAATCACTGTAGCAGACAGTTAGGTAATTAATCGATCGATACTATTATATATTTAGTTATTTAGTCCTTTTGCTTCCGCTGAATTTAGATGTCATCAAATGCGAACGGATTGCCGTCTGTCTTGATGTTCTAAAACCTCGGGGAAGCCGTTCGCAGCAGCGCAATGTGGGCGGGAAACCCATCCATACAATTGCGACAAGACAGACAGAACGCAAATCGCCGCAACAGCAATCGAGCCTCTTAATTGTCAAGCTTTAAAATATATATGGACACACAATCTAGTCGCGGGCTGCTCGCAATGACACAACTGACAGATCCAGATCTGGAATATTCAGAACTTAGACGAGATAATGAAGGTGGTCATTCGATCGCTTCCAATGGTACCGCGATTGCCATCCCCACAGAACATGCCGATCTACCTTCGGAAGATATTCGGGTAGCAGCACTCAAAGCAACCCTAGAAAAACATCGTGGGGAACGTCAAATCATTCTGATCCAGGATTTTCCCGATCCCGATGCTCTATCGGGAG
>JBJOOY010000082.1:0-6825 GCA_046051065.1 Cyanobacteriota bacterium | reverse complement strand
TAAGCTGTCAAACATTTAAAACACTCTTTTTGTTCTCTAAAATCCTTGCACTAAGGGATTCAGTCAAAAAATTTAGATGTAAAACAGCTTACCAATGACACCACGTTCATCTTGACTGTTTCCAGCACTGATGGCAACAATGAACGCTCTTGAGCGTGAGCATCTTCATTCGGGAAATACATCCACGACCATTTGCGAATGTTTAGTGTCTTGATATACTAAACCTAAACAATCCCCGCATCTTCCTCAATCGATCGAATATGACTTATTTCAGATTTTATCTAGCGATCGTGACTCTTATTGCGACTAATGTTTGGCCGTTAGTCGGTTTAGGCAGCATCGCCCACGCCAATCCCCAATTAAACTTCCTACCACAGGCAATTCCGCTCAAAGTTAATAAACCCAAAGTATCTCAGCAAAAGCTACCCAAACAACAGGAACACCGCACTCAAAAAGTTTCTCAACAACCACCGCCAACTAACCGTTCTCAGCAGTTAGTCAGCCGAGGTACGGAAATATTCCTCAATGGCAAAACGCTGACAATTCCCTGGGCACAATGGCAAGTTGGAAATACTCTGCGCTTGGGAATTAGCGATACAGCACTGACACAACAGCTTGGGGTTGAATTATTTAATAATAGTAACTATACCAATCAACCGATCGATTGGTATGCTACTCAACCATCTACAAGAATTAATTTAGTTGCTAAACTCAGCCAGCAGTACCGCTATCTAGATATCACCGATCTGGCTCAGAGAAGTAATTGGCAATGGCAAGTAGTCGGCGGTAGACTCCAACTCAATACCCCACCTACTAGAGTTGTGAATGTCCAACGCCAAAATACTACGTTTAAAAATGGCAAAATTAATATCACCTTAGATCGACATACACCCTGGAAACTAAGTCAAACACCGACAGAAGGCTATCTATCGATCGAAGCTAATGCCGATCCAATTTTACTCGCTCAATTTAACGTCCCACAACCGATTATCGATCCAAATTTCGATCCCAATCTCGATCCTAATGACGACCCCACTGCTCAAAAACTAGAATTTAAAGTTACTAATAATAATAATCAAACGATCGTTCAATTTCCGATCGTTAAAGGACAACGCGCCCGAGCAAAATTATTATCACCTACTAACCTGGAAGTAACTATCGATGCTAATCTTGCCAATCTACCCGATCGGGAAATTAAGTGGGCACCAGGTTTAGAATGGCGACAGAAATGGATAAAATTAGGCACTAATAACTTTCCCGTTACCTACCTCGAAATCGATCCGCGCCAGC
The DNA here is from genome assembly GCA_046051065.1 of Cyanobacteriota bacterium. GTDB lineage: Bacteria > Cyanobacteriota > Cyanobacteriia > Cyanobacteriales > Chamaesiphonaceae > Chamaesiphon. Next base: position 5,535 of record JBJOOY010000082.1, on the reverse strand, counting down.
AGGGAATCAAAATTAGCCCGATGCTCGCTGAAGAGCCGAATTTAACTGGCACCAATCACTTGATTAAATCTGCACCGCTGACTCAATTTGCCGCAGCTATTAATGGGGGCTACTTCAACCGCAAGAATCGGCTGCCATTAGGCGCACTCAAACGAGATGGGAAATGGTTATCTAGTCCGATTTTAAATCGAGGCGCGATCGGTTGGAACGCACTCGGCAAGATCCAGATTGCCAGATTAGAAATGAATGAAACCCTGACTAATTCTTCTAGCGGCGAGCAAATCCCCATCCTGACGCTTAATAGTGGTTACGTTCAACCTGGGATCGGTCGCTATAATACCGGATGGGGCAGAAATTACACCCCGATGCAAGCCGATGAATTAATCGTTACCGTCCAACAAGATAAAGTTACCCAGATCGTGCCAGGAAATGCCCCTGGCAGCATTAATGTGCCAATCCCCACAGATGGATATTTACTGGCCTTGCGTGGGCAACCAGAGCTATCTGCTAGCATGCCGATTGGCATGAACCTTACCCTAGAACGTCAGATTACCCCACCCGAATTCGATACCTATCCCCAGGTAGTAGCGGCTGGGCCGTGGTTGGTGCAAAGTGGTAAGGTAGTCCTCGATGCTAGAAGTGAAAATTTTAGTCCGAATTTTAGTAAAGAAACAGCCGTCCGCAGTGCGATTGCCAATACTCCTACAGGTAAAATTCTCCTTGTAGCCGTGCACGATCGAGCGGGTGGTAAAGGCCCTACTCTGTTAGAAATGGCGCAAATTCTCCAGCAAATGGGTACATTAGCAGCGCTTAATCTAGATGGTGGCAGTTCGACAAGTCTCTATCTCGGCGGACAATTAATTAACCGCGCATCTGCTACCGCCGCAAGGGTAAATAACTCGATCGGCATCTCATTAACGCAGCCCTTCCCTTAGTTATCGAAACCATTTGAGATCTGCTGAGCTGTAAGGGACTGCCAAATAATTAATTATTCCAGTTTTAAGTAGATTTGACGATTGGTTAATGCCTCGAAAATATTGGGACTATTTTATCCTAACGTCAGCTCGGGTTAGAGATTTTCCTTGTAAGCCATTCTTGGAGTGGTGCTTAGTTTTAAGTTATTGGTGCTAAGAACCCGGATCTGGGGGTGCCGACCCCCAGACCCCCCGTTGAGGAGCGGTGTGCTGTCTTGACCGAAATCACGCGGAGGTTTCCTCCGCATGTGTTTCGGCCGCCGCCCTCTCAAACTCCCCTGCACAAGGTTTAGATAGTGTGTAACGTGGCGCGCTTCTCTCCGAGACGCTACGCGAACGCATTAGCTCCGCAATGGGAATCAATATCCCAGGCTGAGGTTATGCTAGGAAGTCCCGAAGTGACTACCCTCTATCTATTGGTGCTTTATGCTCCGCAGCAACACCGATATTTCCCATTTGCATCCAGGCTGTTAGGGCTACCGCCAATGCATCAGCAGCATCATCAGGGCGGGGAATTTGCTCTAACCCCAGTTCTCGGGCTACAGCTTCTTGAACTTCTGGTTTTTTGGCACCGCCATAACCAGCAACTGCTTGTTTGATTTGAGCTGGAGTAAATTCAGTCCAAGGTAATTGATGCTGGGCAATTACTAGTAACACCACTCCTCGGGCTTGGGCTACGGGGATCGTATTGCCCATTTTATAAAAAAATAACTGCTCGATCGCCACTAAATCCGGTTGAATGTCGTCTAGTAAACTATGCATGTCATCATAGATGGTCTGAAGTCTAGAACCGATGTCAGTACGGGCAGGAGTTTGGATAATCCCGAAATCCATTAACTTTACTGCTGGTGGACGATTGGTGGAATTAACGGAGATCGCCCCAAACCCTAAACTAGCCAAACCAGGATCTAAACCAAGAATTTTGGTAATTGTCATTAAATTCAACCAAGAGTTGGTTTCAAACCTGTAATCTAAGATGAGTGTTATGGCTGAACTTATCAGTTTGACCTTTACGATCGCAATTATAGTTGGATTAAATGGGCATATATAGTTATGGGGCACTTCTAACTTAGTAGAGCAGGGATCGAGAAGATCGATCGACTAAATCGAGATCGATCGATTTGCCAGCATCTTTACTCAATCAGAAGCCTCTCCTGTGGCGAGACACCGTACAATTGACTCTTTCGGATTCCCCAGAGTACCTGTAAGATTGATTCATCTCCCTCCACACTTTCACATCTGAGATTTTCCTGTTTTTCATCAAATAAAGATAATGTCGATCGGTCTGTTTAGACAAGCAGTTAGAAATTTAGGACGTAGTGGTGGGATGTCTTCGTCACGAGGCTCAAAGCATCCCCGCGTTCGGAGATTATTTCAGTGGTTATCACCAGGAATTTTTGTCAAACGATGGTTGTTGACAATCTACGTTGGCGTACTCATGACAATCTTGGGTTTAGCAATTTGGCTCAAACTTACACCAATTTTCTGGCTGTTTCAAATTCTCGATCGCATGGTGGAGTTTTTAGCTAAAGTTATTCCCCATAACTTTTCTGGACCACTCGTTTTAGCCTGCGGACTGTTTTTAGTATTTTGGGGACACAGCCGTTCTTTAGGCGAAATCAGCAAGGTTTTGCGCCCAGATGGCGGTCAAAACTTATTAGATATGTTGTGGAATAATCGGCGACTCAATCGAGGTCCCAAAATTGTCGCCATTGGTGGCGGTACGGGCTTATCGACACTGTTACGCGGCTTAAAACTCTACAGTGCTAATTTAACTGCGATTGTCACTGTTGCAGACGACGGTGGCTCCTCGGGGCGACTGCGGCGAGATTTTGGAGTTTTACCGCCTGGAGATATTCGTAACTGTATTGCTGCGTTAGCAGATGAAGAAAAACTATTGACCGAATTATTTCAATATCGGTTTGAAGCTGGTGATGGGTTGGAGGGGCATAGTTTTGGTAATCTATTTCTGACGGCGATGTCAGAAATTACTGGAGATTTAGAGCGGGCGGTAGTTGCCAGCTCGAAGGTATTAGCAATTCGGGGACGAGTATTACCTGCTACATTGACAGATGTATCTTTATGGGCACAATTGTCCGACGGACGCAGGATTCAAGGAGAGTCGAGTATTAGCGAAGCAGGTGGACAAATTGTCGAAATCGGTTGTACTCCAGCAAGTCCGCCAGCTTTGCCTGCGGCGATCGCCGCAATTCAAGAAGCTGATTATATTATCATGGGGCCAGGTAGTCTCTATACTAGTGTAATTTCTAATTTACTTGTACCAGAGATTGCAAATGCGATCGCCGCCAGAAAAGTCCCTCGCATCTATGTTTGTAATATCATGACTCAGCCAGGCGAAACTACTGGTTATACTGTTGCAGATCATATTGAAAGTATCGATCGTGCTTGCGGTCAAAAATTATTTGATGCAGTATTAGTCCAAAAGAAATTACCTTCGGCTGGTTGTTTGGAAAATTATGCCGAACAAAATTCCTTCCCAGTTATGCTCGATCGAGAGGATGTGAAACAATTAGGACGCAGTATTTTTTCTGTAAATGTGATGGAAGAAGATATTGATACTAGTTATCTCCGCCACAATCCACGTCGGCTAGCAAAAGCTTTAATCCACTTCTACAACCGCGCTCAAGAGTCTCTACCTCAAAAGAATTTAAAGGTTGCTTCGCTCAAGCGAAATAATATTAAGTCAGCGTAAATTTTACATGACCGAACGGACGATCGAGCTACCAAATGCGATGGCTACTCATACTTTGGGTGTAGAACTTGGTACTACTCTAGCACCAGGTAGCGTTTTGTTATTGACGGGCGATTTAGGTAGTGGTAAAACTACACTAGTTCAAGGTCTAGCTGTAGGAATGGGCATTGTAGATCCGATCGTTAGTCCGACATTTACAATTATTAATGAGTATTTTAGTGGTCGGCTACCACTGTATCATTTAGATTTATATCGGTTGGAACCTACCGAAGTTGACGAGTTGAATTTGGAAGCATATTGGTTGGGAATCGAGACAGAATTAGGGATTACAGCGATCGAGTGGGCAGAAAGATTGACATATCTACCCGCTGAATATTGCCGCATCGAACTTACTTACGATCGAATTGAAGGACGAATTGCCAAGATTTTAAGTGGGGACTAATTCACCCGGGCGCAACCGAGTCCATTTTCCTTGGTCTTTAGCAAAACTCAGACAGCCGACGACATCCCATTCCATCTCGACACCATCATTATTGGTGCGGATATTAACATTGATTTGTGGGTCTGTGGCTTTAAAGTCTGGTGCAGTAGTGAGATGAGCTTGTTGATGCTGTGCTTCCACTGCATGATAGGTCGTGCAGCGATCTACATATGTACAGTTAATACAAATACACATACGGCTCTCCTGTATTTATGGTGATAATTAAGGCTGATTGAAATCGGCGAAGCTGATTTGAATCAGCCTTGCCGATCATTCCAACAACTATCGACACAGATCGATTCATTAGCTTACTCTGAGGGGATTTGAGGCGATTGTTAGTATTGCTTGTTTACCGGATGATGGCAGGTGCTCTCATTAATTATCGCAGCCAAAACCTGACACCGGAGGAGGGGAGAGCTTATTGCCATTATCACTACTATAATCCGTCGCACTAAGCAAAACAACTGACAATTCATAATTCATAGTTCTCTAGGATGCAATTTTTAACAACCCTACCATTCGATTTAGAGCTATTACCAAAACCTGTATATGTGGTTGGTGGAGCTGTGCGGGATCATTTGTTGGGGCGAGTACGCGCAGAATTAGATTTAGACTTGGCGATCTCCACTGGTGCAGTAGCTGTAGCCCGAAAGTTGGCAAGTGAATATCAGGCGGGTTTTGTGTTGTTAGATGCAGAACGTCAGATTGCGCGGGTGGTGTTTTCAGCGATGACGGTAGATATTGCCCAGCTAGATGGGGATGGGATCCTTCAGGATCTGGCACGACGCGACTATACATTAAATGCGATCGCTTACGATCTTCAGACGGGGGCAACGATCGATCCACTCAATGGCACTCAGGACATTCAGCAACGGATGATTCGGATGGTAAGTAGGGAAAACCTGATTGACGACCCTTTGCGGTTATTAAGAGCCTATCGTCAAGGAGCACAGTTGAACTTTACGATCGAGTCAGAAACCCGGCGGGCAATTCAGGATTTAGCGCCATTACTCACTAATGTTGCCGCAGAGCGAGTATTAGCTGAGTTACGCTATCTATGCCAAACCACCCAAAGCAGTCAGTGGTTAGCTGCGATGGTTGAGGATAATTTATTGGCAGGTTGGTTGGAACTACCTGTGCGGGAGAATTATCTCGAACTATTGACGCAGATCGATCGATCGATCGACCTAATCAAACAATATTATCCACCACTCGATCGAGAACTTCAACAACCATTACGCGATACGATCTCGATGTCTCGGGGTGCGATCGGTAAATTGGCAGTGCTAATATCGCCAGAATTGTCATTAGCTGTAGCGCAAATGTTGCGATTAACATTTAGTTCGATCGAAATTCAGGTAGTATCG
>JBJOOY010000081.1:0-2699 GCA_046051065.1 Cyanobacteriota bacterium | reverse complement strand
TCTCGGCTAAAAATTTCTTCTCCACACCGATAACATACTGTGGCTGGAATATTTTCTACTAAATGAAACTTACCATCGATTTGAAAAATCTCACTCACATATTCAGTCTGAGATTCTTCAGAACTACAAACATGACATTTAAACATTATTTTCTCCTGATTTTATAGTCAAGCCATTCATTTAAATCTGGTTCATACAGAGTGATTATTTTTGTCTTGTCTGACTCCATCCGTGAAACCTGAAAGTGTAAAGCTCGATCTATCTGGGTAACGCCTAGTAAAAGACAACTGGGTGAATACTTGTCATTTGGATAATCTTCGATTATTTGGATATTTTCAGCAATTTCTCTAATTTCTCGATCGCTAATATTACGCTCGATCGCTCTTTTTAATGCATGTCGTGTAAACTCAAATTCTCCTGCTTGTAATTGTTGTTTAATTTCTTGAAGGGATTTCATGACGATTTGAACTAACAATCGACGAAGATTATTAGCGTACATTATCGGCATTAACTCGAATAGCGATCGTTTTTGTTTCCATGATTGTTACCTATTCCCAATGAATGATGATAGGGAGTATCCTATTTTGAAAAATACTCCCTATGTATTATCTAACTTACACAGGTTGCTTTATTGCTGCTTCTGCTTCTTCCATCTTGGTTTGAGCAGCAGATAACCGATTCAAGGCGTTGATATAAGCCTGAGCTGAAGCGACGATAATATCGGTATTTGCCGCATAACCAGAATAGGTGCGATTGTTATATTTGAGGCGAATTGTTACTTCACCGATCGCGTCAATTCCCGCTGTGACTGATTGAACTGAAAATTCGATCAATTCATTCGGCACATCGACGACGCGGTTAATCGCTTTGTAGATGGCATCTACAGGTCCAGTCCCGATCGCAGCATCGGTAGATTCTTCACCGTTGGGCATTCTGACAGTGACGGTGGCGGTGGGTTGCAAGGGGTCGCCGCAGGATACCTGCACTCGTTCTAGAGTGAAGATTTCTGGTGCTTGTTTGATTTCGTCGTTGACGATCGCTTCTAAGTCTCGATCGGTGATAGTTTTCTTCTTGTCTGCGACATCTTTAAACCGCAAGAAGGCTTTATTTAGGTCATTTTCCGATAACTCTATGCCCAATTCTACTAGGCGCGATCGAAAGGCATTACGACCGGATAATTTACCTAAAACGATCGAATTATCTGTCAAGCCGATCGATTGGGCATCCATAATTTCATAAGTTAGCTTGTTTTTCAACATGCCATCTTGATGAATCCCCGATTCATGGGCAAAGGCATTTGCACCGACGATCGCTTTATTTGGTTGCACTAACATGCCAGTTAAACTGGATACCAAGCGGGACGTTTTATAGATTTGGCGGGTATCGACTTGGGTTAACGGTTCTTTAGATTCGATCGGACGACCTAAGAATGGATTGAAATACTGACGGCGGACGTGTAAAGCCATCACTAGTTCTTCTAATGAAGCATTTCCAGCGCGTTCGCCGATGCCATTAATCGTACATTCCAATTGCCGTGCACCATTTTTTACTGCTTCTAAAAAGTTCGCAACCGCTAAACCCAGATCGTCATGTCCGTGGACAGAAATAATCGCCCGATCGATATTCGGCACATTTTCTTTGATACCCTTAATTAATGCCCCAAATTCAGCCGGAGTTGTATAACCAACCGTATCCGGAATATTCACCGTCGTTGCACCAGATGCGATCGCCGCTTCCAATACCTGATAAAGATACTGCGAATCTGTCCGCACCGCATCCATGGGGGAAAACTCCACATCATCCATAAAAGATTTGGCGTAAGCTACCATTTCTTGAGCAATGTCTAAAACTTCAGCACGAGATTTTTTAAGCTGATACTCTAAATGAATATCCGATGTGGAAATAAAAGTATGAATTCGAGCCTTAGCAGCAGGTTTGAGTGCATCAGCAGCAGCTTTGATATCTTTTTTACTTGCCCGTGCTAAACCGCAAATAATCGGACCAGATGGCGTACCTATTTTCTCGGCAATCTGCTGGACGGCTTCAAAATCACCACGACTGGAGTAGGGAAAACCTGCTTCGATTACATCTACACCCAACCGCGCTAATTGCCGCGCGATCGTCAATTTTTCATCGGAATTTAATGTTGCGCCTGGAGATTGTTCGCCATCACGCAGGGTGGTATCGAAAATAATTACACGATCGGTATTTGTTGCTTCACTCATGGTTTGGTTCCTAATTTAACTATTAAAACTTTGCTGCCATAGTCAATCGAGCTTTTTCGGTGACAAACGTTGAATCCTCAAAGATTTCAACCGATCGCCACCTATATAAGCACGAGGGACTGCGATAAACTCACAAAATTAATCGTTAATAGTTGCCAAAACACTTGTTTGCCTCCAAATCAGGCCAGATACTTTTTCGATCTTAGCATGTCGCATCCAATTTAGGGGCGATCAATCAACAGCCGAATTTTGCAAGAGAATAGTTATGCTTCTGGATTTTGACGAGTGACATATTTCCCTTGACTCTATAGTTCAAACAATTTATTCGTTAGATATTCTGGCTGAAAACGTCTGTCAATTTGCATTTTGATTCCTTGAGCAAATTCCCGTTCGAGATCTTCCAGAAAGCCATTACTTGCCACCTTCGTTTCCGAACGAGAATCGCGATCAGCTAAATCGTTGGCTTTTTGGATC
>JBJOOY010000080.1:0-3857 GCA_046051065.1 Cyanobacteriota bacterium | reverse complement strand
CAACCGATTGGTATGTTGTCGATGCCACAGAGACTGGCGAACTAGTTGGCTTAGCCGATGTCCCCTACCGCTTGGGGAGCGATCCTCGCTCTGCGGACGAACCCTCGGCGGCAACTACCACAGGCGATCCTTACTGCACTCAAGGGTTCACCTATCCATTTGCAATGGAAACAACAGCAACACCGCAAACTCAAACTCCCCCACCTTTCTATCAACAATATGCGCCCTACTATAGCTACGAACTCAGCCGCCTGGCTGATTTTGGCCTAGTTTACAGTTATCGGCGGATTTGGAGTCCAAATAATGGCAAAGCCACCAAATTTGGTGGGATTAATTACACCGCTCCCGCTCCTGGCGATATCTCGATGCAAAACTGGACGTGGGGTAATGATTATCGTCCCGGTAGCGCTCAAGATAATTTAATTCTTGATCGATCGCAATTGCAAGCTGCCAACCAATTGCAACAAGGTGGCTGGATGGGTGGCTTGCGCACAGATACCCTCCGCAAAGGTGAAGAAAATGCCCTGGGCTTCTATTACTGGCTAGTTGCGGGGACTACCGATTCTCGAGCCAACCCCAATCCCAACTCACCAGACTACTGGGTTAAAACACCAAATCCCAATCAACGCTATGTTACGGGCTTAGATGCGCCGATGGGCACCGCTCACGGTTTATCTAAATATCCCTATATTCGCGAAGGACGCAGGATCGTCGGCAGACCTACCTCTGGTTATAAAGATGGTTTTACCATCTCAGAAGTAGATATCAGCCGCAATAACCTCCTAGATTCTAGCAAAATGCCCGAACTACCCGCAGATAAATATCGGCGGCTCAAGGCGAATTTAGCAGGTTTAAAAGCCTGGAACGTGCTGACCGCTCGTCATCACACCGAGGGTAACAAGATTACCAGAAAACGGGCGACCATGTATGCCGACACAGTCGGGATTGGACACTACGCGATCGATTTTCATCCCTGTATGCAAAACAGTCCCCCTGAATCGCCGAATAATCGAGAACGGGATGGCGAACGGATCGGTGGCGGACAAGCTTATCCCTTCCAGATTCCGCTCCGAGCAATGATTCCCCAAAAGATCGATAATATGTTAGTGGTCGGGAAAAGTATCGCTACCAGTCACATTGCTGCTGCTGCTTACCGCGTCCACTCCTTTGAATGGTCTGCTGGTGCCGCTGCGGGCAATACCGCTGCCTTTTCACTCGATCGTGGTATCACCCCCGCTCAAATGGTCGAATCTCTCCCCAACTCTTCACCCCCAATTCTCGAATTACGCAAACGTCTAGAATCTAGCAACAATCCTACTTCTTTCCCCAATACTTCAATTTTTAATAATAAGTGGCAAGATTGGAAGTAAATTCTGAATATACTGTAAGGGTACTCCCCAAGGGTACCCTTGGAGAGTAAATATTAGTAGTAAAAACGATCGATCGCAGCGGTTAAAGCCATCTAAATCAATCCCAATTCATAATTCATAATTTTTAGATATGGTTTCAACGACTGAAAAGTCCAGTCAAACAATTGCCAAGCCTTATCCAAACTTTAAAGTCATTGTCCTAGATGATGATGTTAATACCTTTGAACACGTTCATTATTGTTTGATGACTTATATTCCTGGCATGAATGAAGAGCAGGCTTGGAATTTAACCAATCAAGTCCACTTTGAAGGTAGCGCGATCGTGTGGGTAGGGCCACAAGAACAAGCCGAACTATATCACGAGCAGTTACGTCGTGCTGGATTGACCATGGCACCATTAGAAGCCGCTTAAACATTTCTGAAAAACTAGGAAAGAGAGATAGAAATGCAATTCGATCTAACTCTCTTTCCTGCTATTATTTCAACTCGAGCCTAGAATTAAATTTTTAGGTTTAGATAAGGATGATAAATATGATTGAAATGTTTAAAGAATTCATCATTAGACCTGAAAAAAGGCAGGAAATAGTCAAGAAATTTTTTTCAGAGAAAGATATTTCTGATCGGTTTTACTCATCTATTTTGATTATTTCGATAATATTGTTTTTTTCCGCAGGTATTCTACTTGTTCTTAATTTATTACCACAAGAACTATCACAGACAATAGCACGAATTGTAATAATATTCCCATATCTCTGCATTATTCCTTTTTTTATAGAAACAGTAAGATTTATATTAAGTAACAAGGATTTTCTAAAATGGTCATTTGGAATTTTATTACTACCAGCCGGAAGTATTTCCTTGTTATTAGCTAGATACATACTAATCTCTATAAATCATGTTGAACCATCTAGTTTTCCTGTCGCATTATCAATATTAACTTTTTTCGCCAACTTTATTATCTGGCCTTTTTTAGCCCTTCTTGCTACATTAGCATTACTTTTCCCCTCATTGTTGATATTATCTGTCCAGACAATATCTTTGTATTTGAAATTTTTTACTAGCCTGATTCCTGGCGTCAAAAATCCTTCTATCAAAGAATTTTTTAGACCAAGTCTTATTAATTCAATTGGAAGATTTCTCGCTATATATTTGTTATACACTATCATTTTAAATGGAAATAAATTTTACCTTGAATCTATTGGTAATCATGGTAAATACTTAACAAATATTACTAAATATGGGCTAATGGCTACTAATTATGTTCCAAATAGTCAAGAGTGTAATAATCATAATGAAAAAGAATGGATAGCTAAAATAGGTGATAAAAAAATAAGTGTTGCTACTCCTAGCGATACAGGCGAAGTTGATTTTACAGTAAGAAATTGTGATAAAAATAATTAGAGAATTAGAGAATCTGAGAAAAAAGCTCTCATTTATACATGAGAGCTTTTTTGGGTTTCTTATTCGTTGGATTGATTTCTTATTGTCATCAACCTAAGAAACCAGAAATCGCTATGGAACACAATTTACTGGCTTCTGCTTAACCCGAACTCACGTTAGATAATTGTCCCATTCGCAATTGTCGCATTTTTGAGAATTACGACAATACCACTGCGGATGTAGAAACCTTCTTCTTCTCGTTGAGATTCCTCGACTCCTTCTTTGTTAATAATCATCACATTAGAACCAATCCGGGCATTTTTATCGACGATCGCGCGACGAATGGTACTATTTGCACCAATCCCGATCGGAATCCCACCCGTTTCGACTTGAGTTTGACGTTCGGGGGCGGGTTCGTAGAAGTCAGAACCCATAATCAGCGTATCCTCGATCGTGCAACCTTCCATAATTCGCGCGCGCACGCCCAAGACGGAGTGGTGAATCCGACATTTTTTAATGATGCAACCTTCACCAATCATCGATTCAGTTACTTGAGCATCTAATAATTTTGTGGGTGGAAGATAACGAGAGCGAGTATAAATCGGCGCTTGTTCGTCGTAGAAGCTAAATGGGGGCGTGGGTTGCTGAGTTAATGCTAAATTAGCATCATAGAACGACTCGATCGTGCCGATATCCTCCCAGTAATCATCAAACAGATAAGCTTGAATATTATGAGTTGCCGCAGCACCAGGGATAATTTCTTTGCCAAAGTCAGTTTGCTGTAGCGATTTTTCGAGTAAATCTACGAGTACTTGCTTCTTAAATACATAAATCCCCATGGAGGCAATATACGGTTTCTCGACTGCTTGTTCGGCGTTCAAACCCAATTTAGTCGTATCTACTTGCATGCGCTTGAGTGCTTCCCCTGTTGGCTTCTCACTGAATTCAACTACGCGCCCAGCGGAATCGATTTTCATCAGTCCAAATTCAGATGCATTTTTCTCGCTGATGGGTACCACCGACAGCGTGATGTCTGCATTAGTCTCGGTATGACGTTCGACAAATAGTCGATAGTCCATCCGATAGAGGTGATCGCCAGAAAGAATC
>JBJOOY010000079.1:0-3053 GCA_046051065.1 Cyanobacteriota bacterium | reverse complement strand
AAACAAATGCTCCAAATTATTCAATATTTAAGCGATTACAATTTATCATTTATTTAATTAACAACGTCTCTTCCTTTATGGTGAATTTAGCATCGATCGAACTATTTTAATGCTAGAGTCGAAATCTAGTGACGATCGTCAAAAATCGTCATAGCTAGTTATATTTCGATCGAATTTAAGCAAATGCAAGATCGTAAGTACCACCGCGTTCGAGCGCATAATTATAAGCTGGGCGAGTGTGAATTCGCTGTAAAAAGCCGCTTAACAATGGATGATTTACCATTGCTCCCTGTGCCGCTGCTGCCTCGATCGGAGTTATCGATCGAGGGTATGAGTCGTCCTCGATCTGACCCTAGAGCAGCCACGAGCGGCATTTCAGCCTAATCTACGGTTTGAGGTACCCACACCGAGACAGAGCCACCATTACAACGGAAATTAGCCCAGCCGTCATCGTTAGTAGTAATTGATTCGTCGATATGTTCGGTCAGATCGATATAGGTTGTATTTGCTTGCCCGACTTCCATCCATTTAGTCCCATCGCCGCCATTACTGATGACTACCGCCATCGCGCCGGGGTTTTCTTCAGTCCCGAGGCGAGTCCAGCCGATCGTGTTAGGGTGGTCGAAGTAGTCGAACTGTTCGCCGTAAGCAAAGGTTTGGCGAGCTTTGAGGAACTTATCGATCAGGAATTGATGAGAATCCATCCAGATTTCATACTCGTTGCCATCGCGTCCGTTATCTTTATAATGCGCGCCGTAGTAATCGCCATAGAAAATACACGGATAACCCTCACGGCGCAGTAAGATTAGGGCATAGGCTAGGGGTTTAAACCAAGGTTCGACGATCGATTCTAATGATTGGAGCGGCTGTGAATCGTGATTTTCGACTAATGTTACTGCCAAAGCTGGCTGCTCTTTAACCAGACTATTATCAAAAATTTGGCATAAGTTATAGTCTTGACCTTCAATACTCGCAACGTGGAAGTTATAGTGGAGCGGAGCATCAAACAGCGCAACCCGCCCATTTGTCGTTTTGAGGAAAGAGTGCAGCGCATCGACATCATAAGACCAATATTCCCCCACTGCGAAGATATCGCGCTGGGCGTAATGACTGACGTGATTTAACCAATCGCGGAAAAATTCAGCCTTGACATGTTTGACTGCATCGAAGCGAAAACCATCTACATCAGTGGTATCGACAAACCATTCACCCCAATAGTTTAATTCGCCAACTACTTCGGGATGCTCCATGTCTAAATCGCAACCCATTAAGTAGTCAAAGTTGCCATTTTCTAAGTCTACATTACGATCGAATTCTTTACCTTTGAGCAGATAAACGGCATTTTCTTCGCCGTTATACACGTTATAGTCGATCGCGTCAAAATGCCACCAGTGCCATTCCATCTTAGAATATTTACCATCTCTGCCAGGAAAGGTAAAATGCGTCCATGCTTTGATTTTTTGATATTCGCCGATCGGTTCGTTCCGATTACCAGGATTGAGGGGAGTTGCTTCTGCTTCTTCTTCCGCATCTGCACCTAACTTGTGATTGAATACTGCGTCGGCGTAAATTCTAATCCCCGCTTGTTTAGCCGCTTTAACTGCGTTGATATATTCAGCCTTAGTGCCATATTTCGTCCGCACCGATCCTTTTTGATCGAATTCACCTAAATCGAATAAATCGTATACGCCGTAACCGACATCATATCCGCCACCAGTACCTTTATAAGCAGGCGGTAGCCACAATGATGTAACACCCAAAGCCGCGAGTTTTTCAGCTTCTGTTGCAACTTGGTTCCACAGTTGGCCATCTGGCTCGTTATACCAATGGAAATATTGCATCATTACGCCATTGTATTCAGTCATGTTAATTTCCTCAGATTGATGTCGGAAAGTGGCAGTAGGCTTGCTATTTCGTTACTTACCCTATATTTTAGAATCCTCTAATTTATGGCGGCTGTCATCTACATTTAGATAGCAATCGCTGAGTCGATCGTATATCTCTTTATATAGTGGACAGTGGCTAGTGGCTGGTGGCTAGTGCGGGGAATCGGGGATCGGCTAGATTGCTCGATCGCGCTACAATGTTTTTAATCAAAATGCAGATCGCCCCTATGTACCCATGGCACTCTTCTCAAATGAAGCTAATGATTCGCTAAAGCCGGGGCGAAACCTAGCCTCGAACGCGGTGGAGACGGTGAATTTAACTAACTGCGATCGCGAACCGATTCATATTCCTGGCTCGATTCAACCCCATGGCATTTTATTTGCGCTGGCAGAACCGGAATTGAAGATCGTCCAAGTTAGCAACAATACCGCGCGCTGGTTGAGACGATCGCCTGAAGATTTTTTGAACCAACCGTTAACTTGTTTATTGAGCGATCGAGCGATTCACGCCATCAAGCAGTGCTTAATTGGCGACTTCGACCATATCAACCCCTTAGCAGTTAAAATAGACACCGCTGAGGGTGAAATCGAGGCTCAGGCGATCGTCCATCACGCGCACAAAGATATCGTCATCCTCGAACTCGAATTCGAGCGAGTGGCAAACCCGCCAGCAGAGATTGACTACTTTAACTTTTATCGCCAGGTTAAAGCACCGATCTCGGGATTCCAGAATGCTGCTGATTTTGACGAGTTATGCTCTAAATTAGTCACCAGCGTGCGCCACATTACCGGATTCGATCGGGTAATGATTTACCGTTTCGATCCAACGGGTGCGGGTGAGGTGATTGCTGAAGCTTGCGATCCAGAACTAGAGCCTTACTTAGGGTTGCATTATCCCGACTCGGATATTCCCCAGCCAGCGCGAAACCTGTATGCACTCAACTACATCAGATCGATTCCCGATGTCACCGATCGACCAGCTACTCTGATCCCCCCGCTCAATCCAATTACACAAACGCCCCTAGATCTGAGCTTTGCCGTGCTGCGCAGTGTCTCGCCAATGCATATCGAGTATCTGCATCATATGGGTGTGCGCTCGTCGATGTCGATTTCGCTCGTCCGCGATGGCACGCTGTGGGGACTGGTTGCCTGTCATCACCGCGAACC
>JBJOOY010000078.1:0-3841 GCA_046051065.1 Cyanobacteriota bacterium | reverse complement strand
GGAGATAGTTTAAGCAATAACTGCCAACATATTTAGTTAACGATCTTTAAGGTTAATAATTTCTGCTGGCGGAAAGGCTCCAAATTCAGTAATAATTGCTTGAATTAAATGAGCGGGAGTCACATCAAAAGCTGGATTGTAAAACTCAGCTTCAGGGGGACAAACGATCGTTTCACCAATTTGATACAGTTCTGAAGGATGACGTTCCTCGATCGGAATCAGACTGCCATCACTAAGACTAAAATCGATCGTCGATCGCGGTGCAGCCACAAAGAAGGGGATATTATGTGCTTTGGCTACCAATGCCAAACTATAAGTGCCGATTTTATTCGCCGCATCACCATTAGCCGCAATTCGATCTGCGCCGACGACAACAGCATCGATTAAACCCTGTTTCATACAGTGTGCCGCCATATTATCGGCAATGATCGTGACAGGAATGCCCTCCCGAACACATTCCCAACTAGTCAGTCTAGCTCCTTGAAGTCGAGGGCGAGTTTCATCGGCATATAACCGCGCTAGCCGCCCCTGTGTCCATGCCGAACGAACTACCCCAAGAGCTGTGCCATAACCTGCCGTTGCGAGGGCACCAGCATTGCAGTGAGTGAGCAAACACAACTTAGCTGGACTGCTGGGTAATATGTTTAAACCATGAGCACCAATCGCTTTACAAGTTTCGATGTCTTCAGCATTAATTTTTTGGGCAGCAATTAGTAATTGCTGGCTAATTTCGGCAACACTGCCAAGCGTATTTTGAGCCGTACGTTCCATTCGATCGATCGCCCAAAACAGGTTTACTGCTGTCGGGCGGGTAGCTCTGAGTGTTTTGCCAATTACTGTCAGTTCGGTCAAAAATTCATCGCGATCTGTTGTCTCTAAGTCTCTCGCGCCTAAATACATCCCATAAGCAGCCGCAACACCAATTGCTGGCGCACCGCGAACGATCATCGTGCGAATCGCGATCACCATGTCTTCAACACGGCTAATTTCCACATGGGTATACTCATTTGGCAATCGATTTTGATCGATTAACAGGACGCGATTGTTGTGCCAGTAGACGGGATAAACTGCGGTATTCATAGCTTGCCTGAGCGAAGTAGTGCAGGCTCAAATTTTATCATCGAAGTTGGGGCATTGGGAGATCGACCGATCGATCTCAACCTGACGATCCTGATGACTTATCTAAATTGATTTAGTTGATGTAATGTATCTACAAAGTCACGAATCCCTTGAAATTGACGATAGACAGATGCAAATCGGATATAGGCTACTTCACTCAAGGGGCGTAATTCCGCTAAGACTAATTCACCAATTTCGGCCGTTGTCACTTCTCTGAGTGATCGAGTTTGCAATTGGGACTCAATCTCATCGACAATTTTTTCGAGCGTATCTGAGTCGAGTCCAGTTTTCTGACAAGCATGGAGCATTCCCCCCAGCAGTTTAGATCGATCGAAATATTCTCGCCGTAAATTTTGCTTGATTACCATCACTGGGACAAATTCCAGCCGTTCGTAGGTAGTAAAGCGGTGTTTGCACTTGAGGCATTCTCGCCGCCGCCGAATACTCTGTCCTGCTTCTGTCGATCGAGATTCCAAAACGCGGCTATCTGTATGCTGGCAGTGAGGGCATTGCATCGGTTAGGGGATAGGGAATAGAAAATAGGTAATAGATCGCAGTCTACTCGTCACTGTCCTAGTTTAGCCTAGAGAGATTGCCACAAATTGCAAAATCTGAGCCAATATGTAGGAAACTCTACACACTGACTCAGATTTTGTAATAATGATGAATTAAGATTGTTACTTTTTGCTGTTGTTGCGAGGAATTTTAGCTGGTTCGCGGAAAGTAATTGCAAAAAATACTACACCTAATGCCAAAGTTGTTACCAAGATATAAATAGTTGCTTCCATCGTAACTAAAGTCCTATGCTATCGCTTTTAGTCTAACAAAATAATGTTCTAATTATCGTTCGGTCAGAAGACTGGATCCAACGGGAGGCAGAATTCAAGATCGATATAAATATCTACCCTGAATTCTGTCTCGATACCTAGCCTGTTGTCCGAGTAGTTGGGTCTCCCAATTTCTTGAAGCGACCCCATTCCACTTGTTCTTCCATATCGGCTTCTACACCAGCAAAGACATCGCGGTAGATTGTCCGCGAACCGTGCCAGAGATGACCGAAGAAGAAGAATAGCGCAAATACAGCATGACCGAATGTAAACCAACCGCGCGGACTAGTCCGGAATACACCGTCAGAGCCGAGTTTATCGCGATCGAATTCAAAGATTTCGCCACCTTGAGCTTTGCGGGCAAACTGCTTGACTTGAACGGGCTCTTTAAACACTTGACCATTTAAAGCACCACCGTAGAAGCTAGCTGTAATTCCAGCTTGCTCGAAGCTGTATCTCGACTCTGCCCGTCGGAAGGGAATGTCAGCGCGGACAACACCTTCAGAGTCGGTCAGGATCACGGGGAAACTTTCAAAGAAGTTGGGTAAACGGCGAACATTCAGTACTCGACCTTCAGAGTCTTTAAAGACTGGATGTCCTTGCCAACCCTGGGCGATGCCATCGCCTTTAACCATCGGCCCAGTCCGGAATAGACCGCCCTTAGCGGGGCTATTACCTACGTAGTCGTAGAAGGCGAGTTTATCAGGAACGGATTGCCACGCTTGGGCTTCACTCTTACCATCTTCAATGCTAGTTTGGACACGGCGTTGGATTTCTTGTTGGAAATAACCGCTATCCCACTGATAACGAGTGGGTCCAAATAACTCGATCGGTGTAGTAGCGTTACCGTACCACATCGTACCAGCGACGATAAATGCAGCAAAGAAAACTGCCGCAATACTCGAAGATAGTACTGTCTCGATATTCCCCATCCGCAGGGCTTTATACAGGCGTTCGGGCGGACGTACGGTCAAGTGGAACAATCCAGCAATAATCCCAACAGTACCTGCCGCAATGTGGTGAGCGACTACGCCACCAGGATTGAACGGATTAAACCCAGACGGCCCCCATTCCGGGGCGACTGGAGCCACATGTCCGGTAATCCCAAATGGGTCGGACACCCACATGCCTGGGCCGAATAGACCAGTGAGGTGGAATGCGCCAAAGCCGAAACAGAGTAAGCCAGATAAAAATAAGTGAATCCCAAACATTTTGGGTAAATCTAATGCTGGTTCGCCAGTCCGAGGATCTGTAAACAGTTCCAAGTCCCAGTAGACCCAGTGCCAGATCGATGCCAACATCAACAGACCAGAAAGGACGATGTGAGCGGTAGCGACACCTTCAAAAGACCAGAAACCAACATCAGCAGCCGATTCGCCAGGAACGACACTCCAGCCACCCCAAGATTTGGTGATACCTAGACGTGCCATGAAGGGCAGGACAAACATCCCTTGTCGCCACATGGGGTTGAAAACTGCGTCACTAGGATCGAAGTTGGATAGCTCAAATAGAGCCATCGAACCCGCCCAACCAGCCACTAAAGCTGTATGCATTAAATGCACGGATATCAGCCGACCTGGGTCATTCAGGACGACCGTATGCACACGATACCAGGGTAGTCCCATCGACTACGCTCCTCCTTAAAAATAGGTGTCTACTACGAAACTTTTATTATTATTTAAATAATCTCATGCATTATGTTAATCTGCTTGCCGTCTTGGAGGCAAGGCGATCGCCAGAGTTTTAATTTACATGGCTCGATCGCGCGAACCTTTCACATGACTAGGCTCATAGTCGTTACAGCACTTTTGAGGATCTCAATTTAGTTAAGGTTTATCCTCAGAATATTTACAAATGTTAACAATGCGCGTTAATGCC
The DNA here is from genome assembly GCA_046051065.1 of Cyanobacteriota bacterium. Lineage (GTDB taxonomy): Bacteria > Cyanobacteriota > Cyanobacteriia > Cyanobacteriales > Chamaesiphonaceae > Chamaesiphon. The sequence goes on along the minus strand of JBJOOY010000078.1, from coordinate 17 downwards.
CGATCACTAGAGGATGG
>JBJOOY010000077.1:0-4088 GCA_046051065.1 Cyanobacteriota bacterium | reverse complement strand
GATTGAATTACTTTCTGACGTAAGTCGTAACTATAGGGTTTGGGCATTTTTATCCATTTATCACTTCAACTACACACTATAACAGTATTATGTCCTAACCGCCTTGGCGGTTGCTATAATTTGAGTTTCAGTAAACTTATCACCATCTTCATCCACAGTATTTAGTAGTAAACTCAGCACATCCGTAGACTGCTCTAGATCTCCCCGTGCAACTCTTTCTTTAATAATTTGGCGAATATATTCAGCAATTTTGCGGCGGGCAGCTTGCCCTTTCCCATAATTCGTCAGAGGAATGTCCCATTTGACGATAGCACCGCGCAGACTATCTACTAGAGTGGTGAACAATTGACTCACCCGATCGATCTCTTCAGTCTTTTCGCTACCCAGAAAAATTTTGACTACAACAGTGAGCGTGATTTTGCTCAACTCATTATTGAGATTGAATGTGCCGCGTTTGCCCCAGTCAGCGATCGTATCGGTCACAACTGACTGAATTGTGTCAAAGTAAGAAGCGATCGCCTGACGATGAAAGACAGGCAAAATCATCTTTCGACTGGTGCGATGTTCTTCCCCATCTTTTAGCAAAACCGTATCATTGGAGAGGATCGGTTCTAATGATTTATTGCCCAAGCGCGATGATAACTTATCAGCCCCATCTTTTAAAACTAGCCGATTTGCCTCTGGCCCGACTAAGCAAGCAACATCATCAAACAGGAACGGTAGTGAGACTTTGAAAACATTGCCATACTTTTGATGCTGCTGCCAATAGTATAGTTCTTGCTTGCTAATTACACCGATTAATTCTCCAATAATCGGTAATCCACGATTACCAGGCATCATGTCAGCGGATTTGAGTTTGTCAGCCATAACAACAATTTATTCCAAATTGTGACATAATCAGTTTATGAGTAAGTCCTCATCTTTGTCAAGCGACAAAACTCTCCGCCGTCAACCCCAGCAAAAACGTGGACAACAGCGGGTTGAGAAGATTATCATCGCCGCTGCGGAAGTCTTCGCCGAGGCGGGATTTGCAGCAGCTACGATCCAACAAATAGCCGATCGAGCCAGCACGGCTGTCGGTTCTATTTACCAATTTTTTCCAGATAAATTAGCAATTTTCAACGCTGTATTTGCCGAGCACATGCGTCTAATAGAGAGCATCGAAGCAGATTTTTTCTCTCAGAAGATCGACCGACCGCTCGATCGAGGTATTAGTGAATATATCGATGCCTATGCAATCTATTTAGAGCAACCGATCCCTCGTTGTGTCTTCTTGCAGTATCACTTACAGCCGATTGGGGGCATGGAAAGTATGATGGCTGATATTCCTACTCTTCAGTCGATCTCAATCAAGCGACACGCCAATTTTTATCGCCAACGTAACCCCAATTTAAATATAGCCAAAAGTGAATTACTGTCAGAAGTCGCTCATAATATCGTCCAGGGTTTAACTCCGAATGCTCTCAAAAGCGATGGAAAATATCGGCAGGAAATCTATGCAGAAATTAAAAATGTCTTGTATGGCTATCTCAATCCGCACATCGGCGACCATTTACTTCCTTTGCACAATCAAAAGATGATATGTCCTGACTGTCAGAGCGATCGAGTAGCAAAAAACGGTCGTCAGCAAGGCAAGCAACGTTATATATGCAGAGGATGTGGGCGGCAATTTGTCGATTGCTATATTGAAAGAGGGTATCCTCTAGAGATTAGGCAAAAGTGTTTGGATCTCCACGCCCAGGGCATCAGCTTTCGCGAAATCGAACGCAGCATTGGAGTCTCACATAATACGGTAATTAACTGGGTGAAGAGTCTTCATGCTGATGCTAGTAAGTAAGGCTGAATCAGCGTCTGCGCTGGAATGCCTAGCTGCTCGTGGAGTCTTCTAATCATCTCCAATGTCAATGGACGCTTGCGATTGAGAATTTCGGCTACTCTAGCGCGACTACCAATGGCAGGTTCTAAATCCTGTCTCGTCAATCCGCGACTTTCCATATAGTAAAGAATAGCCTCGATCGGTTCTGGTGGTAAGATCGGCTCGTATTTGCGTTCGTATGCCTCAACTAACGTCACTAAAACTTCTAGTCTGTCAAAATCTGGTGTTCCCGCAGGCGCATCGAATAGCCGCTCTATTTCAGCCAAAGCTGCTCGATGAGTTTCCCGATCTCTAATTGGTTGTAAATCGTACATATTAACCTCAAATAGTTGCTGCATCTACATCATCATATTCACGATGTGTACAGATAAATCGAATGAAGATGATGCTGATGTCATAACGCACATGAACGATGAGGCGATATTTATTACCCTTAATATTAAAGATTGCCCGATTATTCGCAATGATGCTGGCATTGGCATAAATACTTTTAATATCTGTGGGACTTTGCTAATCAGCTTGAGTGACATCATCAATCCACGCTCTCAATGCTGGTTCCACCTCTGCATGAATCTCCCAAAATTCTCTTAAAGTACTGCGGGCGATGATTCTCATTCACGAATTATAGCTTGCTCCCGTATTGGGATCAAATAGCTTGTAAATAGCAAAGAAAGTTTGTCAGCAAGGTAAGCAACGTTATGTCTGTAGAGGATGTGGGCGAAAATTTATCAATCGATATGCCGTCCGTGGCTATCCCCCAAATATTAAGTAAAAATGTCTCGATCTCCATCAACAGGGAATGAGCTTTCGCGAAATCGAACGCCAAACAGGAGTTTCACACAATACGGTCATTAATTGGGCGAAAGACAATGCGATCCCAGCAGTTACAGAACTCGAATAATACTGGCAATACTCGCGATCGAGTCTAAATCTTTAATCTCCGCTAAAGCTGCATCAAAATCTCCTTCAGAGACATCATGCGTGACGACAACAATTTCGGCGCGATCTCCCTGGAAACCAGTTTGGACGATCGATTCGAGACTCACACCGTGCGCTCCAAACCGAGTACCTATTTTACCGATCGCGCCTGGGATATCCTCACATAAGAATCTGACATAAAAACTGCTCGATAACATCGATAATGGCGCAATTTGACAATAATGGGTATGAGTGCAACTTAATAAGGGATGAAGTGCGGTATTCGGTGATGATACTGCATCTTCGCGCGCGGGATTGCTGTGGATGACACCCACGATCGCGAGGATATCTGAAACCACTGCTGAAGCAGTCGCCCCAGCCCCTGCACCTGGTCCAAATAACATTACTTGTCCCAAGGGTTCGCCTTCGACTAAAATCGCATTGTAGACTCCGTTGACCGTTGCCAGCGGACGATCCTTCGGGACAAAGGTTGGGTGTACTCGCACAGAAATCCGATCGTCTTCAACCCGTTCGGCGATCGCCAGTAATTTAATCACAAAGTTGAGCTTGTCAGCATAGGCGATATCCGTCGCACTAATCTTCCGAATCCCCTCACAATATACATCCTCCCGCCTAATTCTGCCCCCAAAGGCGAGGGAAGCCAAAATAGCAATTTTATCCCCCGCATCTAAACCATCCACATCAGCGGTCGGATCTGCCTCCGCGTAGCCCAACTTCTGTGCATCGGCGAGAATATCGGCAAATTCTCCACCTTCAGCGGTCATGCGGGTGAGGATATAGTTAGTAGTACCATTAATAATCCCCGTCACACGTCCAATCCGGTTGACACCGAGGGATTGTTTGAGTGGTTGGATTACAGGTATGCCCCCGCCTACTGCTGCTTCTAGCATCACATACACGCCTGCTTGATTGGCAGCGGTGAAGATCTCATCGCCAAATTTAGCAATCACAGCTTTATTCGCTGTCACGATATGTTTGCCATGCTCGATCGCTTTGAGAATCAAACTGCGAGGGGGTTCTAATCCACCCAGTACTTCAACAATTATCTCGATTTCTGGATCGGTGACGATCGAGTCGAGATCTGTCGTCATCAGTTCCGTGGGCAGAGAAATATCGCGGGGTTTATCGATCGATCCTACCCCCACCCGTTGAATTTCGACAGACTTGAGTAAGTGATGCCGCCCTACGGGATCTAGTAAAATTTGAACCGTACCAGTGCCAACGGTTCCCAGTCCTAAGATGCCAATTTTAACCACAACTCGATCGTCTTTTA
>JBJOOY010000076.1:0-7271 GCA_046051065.1 Cyanobacteriota bacterium | reverse complement strand
CACGTTCTGATGCGGTGTCACACGCATGGGGACTTGATACTGTTGGATGATTTCGCGCAACGCAGTACGTAGCTTGAAAGCCCCATCATCTTTAATCCGACCGTTGACGATCGATAGACCCAAGAACATTTTACCGTCACCCTGCTCGTGCCAGCCTAAGAAGTCGAGATATTTAAAGGCGGGTAGCGCTGTTAACGGTTCGATTTTTTTACCGTAATATTCTTCAACTTTGGCAGTAAATTTCGCTACCCCCCAATCGTGAAGTAGGTACTTCATCCGCGCGTGACGGCGGTTGACACGATCGCCATAATCGCGTTGAGTAGAAACGATCGCTTTGACCAAATCGTAGATATCATCTTTAGCTACATACCCGATCGGATCGGCAACTCTAGCAAATGTTTCTTCTTTGTTATGCGTGCGTCCTAAACCGCCACCAGCATAGATATTAAACCCTAGTAATTCGCTGTTATCGTCGGTAATCACGACTAAGCCTAAATCTTGGGAGAAAATATCGATCGAGTTATCTCCAGGTACCGTCACCGCGCATTTAAACTTGCGAGGCAGATACTGAGTACCATAAACTGGCTCCTCACCCTCAGTAAAAATCGTGTGGTTGAGATCATTCTTCAGCGCCGCTTGGACTTCTGGTGTTGGTTCGCCACTAATCGCCTTCTCGCCATCCAACCAGATCTCGTAATAAGCCCCCGAATGGGGCGTGAGTAAATCGGCGATTTGTTCGCCATATTTACGCGCATAGGCATACTCTGGTTTGGTATTAAATGGCGCTGGCGGAGTCATCACATTCCGGCTGACATCCCCACAGGCACCGAGGGTAGAACCCATGTTCTGGACGATCGTGCTAATTGCTGATTTAAGATTTTGCTTGAGAATACCGTGCATCTGGAAACCCTGACGGGTAGTCGCGCGGATCGTTTCGTTACCATAGTCACTCGCCAATCGATCGAGTGCTAAATATAATTGAGGTGGAATGAAGCCGCCCGGATTGCGCGTCCGCAGCATCATTGAGTAATCTTTGTCCTGCCCTCTGACGCGGTTATCGCGATTATCTTGCTGGTAAGAACCGTGAAATTTGAGGATCTGAATTGCGTCTTCGGTGAAATAATTCGTATCTAAGAGTAGTTCGCTAGCAACAGGTTCCCGCAAGTAGTGACTGTCTGTCTTGAGATGTTCTACTTTAGAAAGCTTTTTGGGTGAGGAAGTATTAACCATACTGATTTTAAGGATACTGGCACGCAGAGATCTAGTCTATCGCAATCCCAGCAATGAGATTTACATGCCTATATTATTTTAACGATTTGGGAAGTAAGGGATAGTAAGCAGTGAATAGTGAACAGTACTTGGAGTTGTGATTTCGATCGCATTACATGCTTAATTTCTAGAATTCAACGATGATTATTAGCATAAACCAGCCCCTTAATTTAGCTAACTCCTTCCCAGACATCGATTTCATATCGCCAGCTCTAAAACTTGAGATTTGTCATCTATCTCTAGTTGGCTGAGATCGATCGATAAACAACCTTCGTTGGCTTAGCCTTGGATTGGATCGATCGAACAGATCATAAAGCGCGTTGGACGAAGCTTAACAATTGGATTTTACACCAACGAGATGGATGATCTATGACGCAGTGCAATTCGTCGATCGATGTAAAATGACGCATAAGCTTATGAATTAAGCATAAATTAGCCGGATCTCCTCACATCCTCAATGAATCTACTCTGCATCAGTAACGGACATGGTGAAGATGCGATCGCGTTACCCGTACTTCAAGAGTTGCGACGATTACCCAATCCACCAGCCAAAATCATTGCTTTGCCGATCGTGGGTATGGGCAAGGCTTATACTGACAATAATTTCGCGATCGCGGGTGCAGTACAGACAATGCCATCGGGCGGATTCAATCAAGACAGTCGCCAAATGATCCGCGATCTTCAGGGCGGGTTATTGGGATTGACGATCGATCAAATTAAGACGGTGCAAAACTGGGCGCGATCGGGTGGTAAAATCCTCGCAGTTGGCGATATCGTGCCCTTGTTTTTTGCCTGGTTGAGTGGTGCAGATTACGCCTTTATCGGTACGGCTAAATCAGAATATTACATTCGCGATACTCAGGGACAAATTTTGTCATCGCAGCGCAACAGGATTGAAGCGAGAACTGGCGCTTATTATTTTCCGTGGGAACGCTGGCTCTTGAGTAGTCAGAGGTGTAAAGCGATGTTTGCACGCGATCGATTGACGGCGGAAATCTTGCAACAGCATCGGGTTCCGGCTTTCGATCTGGGCAATCCAATGACGGATGGAGTCTTAAGCGATCTTAATCAGCCCAAATTAGATCGATCGGATTCAGTCACTAGCGATCGGGCAAGTTCTCTTACAGTTACACTGTTACCAGGTTCTCGTCCACCCGAAGCCGATGCCAACTGGGCGCAGATAATTATCGCAGCAAATAGTCTCATTTCCGTCTGCAAGCAACCTGCGTTAATCTTTTTAGCCGCGATCGACCCTAAACTAGATTTAGACACATTACAGCGGATTTTGCGCGATCTTGGTTGGACGCAGGTAACTACAACCGATCGAGATTTAACCGATCTGTGTACAGATTCAACCGCGATTTATTATCGACAGGAGCGGGCGACGCTCGTAATTAGCAATCGATCGTATCGACAATTTCTGAATGCTAGCGATTGTGCGATCGCGATGGCGGGTACAGCGACAGAACAATTTATCAGTTTAGGGAAACCTGCCTTTATTATCCCTGGTCGAGGCCCTCAGTTTACCCCAGCCTTTGCCGCTGCGCAAACCAGACTGTTGGGCGAATCGGTGATTTTAGTGCCCCAGGCGCAGGATGTAGGCGTGCAAATCGATCGATTATTACAGCAGCCAAATCGACTACAATCGATCGCCCAAAATGGTTTATTACGCATGGGTACACCTGGCGCAGCGAAACGGATTGCGGACTGTTTAATGGAGGTGATGGGGGAGCGGGATCATGCCTAACAAATCCGAGCGCCAATCACCAATCATCACATTGAGAACAAACAAAAACCCGATCGCGTCGTAAAATAAGGTATCTATCGATCGAGAGGATCTTTTGAAACAGCGTTCTACCTATTGGCAACTTTTTCCCTATTTTCGACCTTACCGATGGACAATTTTGGCTGCATTATTGTGGATGATTTTCTTCACAGTTTTTTGGCCGATTCAAGCTTGGTTAGCCGGACAACTCAGTAAATATGTGGGTTCTGATGTCGTAATGTTGACCAAAATTGCTGGAGCTGGGGGACTTGTCTATGTCTTGCAGGGATTTGCTCAGTACTGGCAAAATATATTGATGGCAAAAGCCACCTTTGGGGTGACGCTCGATCTCCGCAAACGTACATACGGTCACTTATTGCAATTGAGTACCGATCGATTGTCGCAGCTACAGGTAGGCGATCTCTCTTATCGTCTCACTGAAGATATCGATCGAATTGGCGAAATTATCAAAAATATTTTCCAACAATTTATTCCGTCCGTACTCCAGCTAGTTTTCGTATTGGGGTACATGATTTATCTCAATTGGAAATTGACCTTAGTGGTACTAATTATCGCCCCAATTATCGCGCTGCTAGTTGGCTGGTTTGGTGATAAGCTGCAACAACAATCGCTCAAAAGTCAAAACCAAATTGCCGATCTATCTTCGGTGGCAACTGAAGATTTCAGCGGCATCCGCACGATTCAATCTTTTGCGGCTGAGGATTATACGTTAAATAAGTTCGGACAAGAGGCAGAGTTTAACCGTCAAGCTAAGTATTTAACCGAGAAAACTAAATCTTTTCAATTTCCAGTTCTGAGTTTTCTCCAGACTATTAGTATTTTATTTGTCTTTGTCCTGGCTGGCTGGCTAATTTCAATTAAAGAATTAACTACTTCAGGATTTGTTGCTTATCTAACTAATATCTTCTTAATTATTAATCCGATCGCGACGACCACTAGCAATTTTAATGAATTAAAGCAAGCTGAAGCTTCAGTCGATCGAGTGTTTGAATTAATCTCGATCCCGATTACAATTATCGAACGTCCAGATGCGATCGCCTTACCGCCAGTTTCTGGTCGAGTTGATTATCGTCATGTTAGCTTTGGTTATACAGCCGAAAAACCGATCTTAAAAGATTTTGACCTTACAGTTCAGCCAGGAGAAACGATCGCCCTAGTCGGGACTTCTGGTGCGGGTAAAAGTACGATTTTAAGTCTGCTGAATCGATTCTATGATGTGACAGATGGGAGCATTTCGATCGATGGAATTGATATCCGCGATGTCACCCTCAAAAGCTTGCGTCGTCAAATTGGGATCGTCCCCCAAGACACAATCTTATTTTCAGGACATATCGCCCAAAATATTGCTTTTGGGCAGACGAATTTTGATATTAAAGCAGTTGAAGATGCCGCCAAAATTGCCAACGCGCATCAATTTATCTCGCAACTTTCTCAAGGTTATTATACCTATGTTGGTGAGAAAGGTACGACTCTATCAGGTGGGCAGAAACAACGAATTGCGATCGCCAGAGCCGTATTATTTAATCCGCAAATTTTGATTCTCGATGAAGCAACTTCAGCATTAGATTCTGAATCGGAAGCCTTAGTGCAAGAAGCCCTCGAACGAGTCATGGCCGATCGCACGGTATTTATTATCGCCCACCGTTTGGCAACAATTAGAAAAGCCGATCGAATTTTAGTAATCGAAAATGGTCAAGTTATTGAAGCTGGTACCCATCGCGAATTACTCGATCGGACCGGACGATATGCCAAGTTTTATGCTCAACAGTTTAGTCAATAATCTAACACCGGAAGAGGGAAAATTCAGAATCATCGCCCCACCGGAAGGCAACCTGTGAGAATTCCCATCGATTCATTGCGGGGAGTACGTCAAATGTGGATAAAATATAAACAGGTTGAATCCTCCTAGCTCAGATGAAATTAATCTAACCGATCGCAAACCTCTGAAACATTACCAGTCATGAGGTTTGAATGATTAATCGATCGACGGCTGAGGAATTCGATCTTTTATTCCTTCATGACTATGAATAATCTGTGTTTGTCCTAAACGGTTATGAATATCTCCTAGGCTTCATGCTGACTTGTAGCCTAGTGCCGATCTTAGCTTTGTCAGCATCAAAATTACTCCGCCCCAGCGGTGGTGGTCCCGAACGGCGGACGACTTATGAATCGGGGATGGAACCGATCGGTGGCGCGTGGATTCAGTTTAATATTCGTTACTATATGTTTGCCCTGGTCTTTGTCGTCTTTGATGTGGAGACGGTATTCTTATACCCTTGGGCGGTAGCGTTTAGTCAATTGGGCTTACTCGCTTTTATTGAAGCTCTCGTTTTCATCGCAATTCTTGTAATTGCGCTAGTTTATGCTTGGCGCAAAGGAGCCTTAGAATGGTCATGAACCCCAATATTATCAATGATTCCGAGCGAATTTCCAATCCGCTCGATCGGCCTCAAGTTACTACCGATTTGTCAGAGAATGTAATTCTGACCACTGTGGATGATTTATATAACTGGTCGCGATTATCCAGCCTCTGGCCACTGCTATTTGGTACAGCCTGCTGTTTTATCGAAATGGCCGCAATGATTGGCTCCAGGTTTGATTTCGATCGATTTGGGCTGTTACCTCGGCCTAGTACTCGTCAGGCAGATTTGCTGATTACAGCAGGGACGATTACGATGAAAATGGCTCCCGCCTTGGTGCGACTGTACGAACAGATGCCCGAACCCAAGTATGTAATTGCGATGGGTGCTTGTACGATTACAGGTGGGATGTTCAGCGCGGATTCGCCTACTGCCGTGAGAGGTGTAGATAAACTCATCCCCGTTGATGTTTATCTCCCTGGCTGTCCGCCACGTCCGGAAGCGGTGATGGATGCCATCATTAAGCTGCGGAAAAAAATCGCCAATGAATCGATGCAGGAGCGGAGTTTATTAAATCAAACTCACCGCTATTACAGCACAACGCATAATATGAAAGTCGTACCGCAGATTTTGACAGGTGCTTATCTGCAAACTGGTACTCATGACAATCCTCCCGCCGAAATCGCCGCAGCGATGGGCATGCCTGTGTCTCCTGCACTGATTACTGCCGAAAAACAGGAGGTCGAACGTGGCTGAAGAAGAAACTAAAGAAACAACTGAAATTGCTCCCGCCGCCCCAATCGTCCCGGCGGGAAAAGTCTCGCAATGGTTGACCCAAAATAGTTTTGTAGACCATACTGCTTTAGCCACCGACAATTTGGGGGTGGAGGTGATTCGCTTAGAACCTCAATTCTTATTGCCTGTTGCCACGGCATTATATGCTTATGGGTTTAACTATCTACAATGTCAGGGTGGTTATGATGTCGGACCTGGAGATGAATTGGTCAGTTTTTATCACTTAACTAAAGTCAGCGATAATGCCGATCGACCAGCAGAAATTCGGATTAAAGTGTTCTTACCCCGCGAAAATCCGGTATTGCCTTCGGTATATTGGATTTGGCGAACTGCTGATTGGCAGGAACGGGAAACTTTTGATATGTATGGGATTGTCTATGAAGGACACCCCAATCTCAAGCGGGTATTAATGCCAGAGGATTGGGTCGGTTATCCACTCCGCAAGGATTATGTTTCGCCCGATTTCTACGAGCTGCAAGATGCTCATTAATTAAGTTTCCCCGCTACATAGCGGGGATTTTTGATTGGGTTGTTTGGTTTATGGTAGTAGATCGAAATTGGTATTTTCGTCACCCCCACTTAGTGGTAAATGACTATATATTACAATTGCTAGAATAATAGAGGTTCTGGCGTGTTGAGGTGGATGGGACAATGGGGATCGATCGAGAAGATGAGTCGAAAAAGTGGTTCGATCGAGGTTATGAGTTGTATGGATTGGGTAAATATGAGGAAGCGATCGCGAGTTACGATCGAGCGATTGAGATTCAACCTGACTATTATGAAGCTTTGGTTAACCGAGGCGTTGCGCTAGATAATTTAGAGCGATATGACGAGGCGATCGCCAGTTACGATCGAGCGATTAAGATTAAACCTGACAATCATATAGCTTGGGTTAACCGAGGCAATGCGCTAGATAATTTAGGGCGATATGAGGAAGCAGTTGTTAGTTACGATCGAGTAATTAAGATTAAACCTGACTTGTATCAAGCTTGGTATGGCCGAGGCAATGCCCTAAATAATTTAGGGCGATATGAGAAAGCAGTTGTTAGTTACGATCGAGT
>JBJOOY010000075.1:0-6205 GCA_046051065.1 Cyanobacteriota bacterium | reverse complement strand
CTCGATCGATCGTCCGTCCCTGAGGACTCATTAATAACACCTGTCGCCTGGCTAAAGCTGGGAGCGACTCCACTGCGGCAAAGATCGGCTCTGGTTTGATCACCATCCCAACACCGCCCCCATACGACTCATCATCGACTTTATGATGTCGATCGAATGTAAAATCGCGCGGATTGGTAAAATGCACCGAAGCGATTTGCTTGGCTAAGGCTTTACCGAGTAAGCCAGAATCGAGTGGAGAAGTAAAAAAGTCTGGAAATAGCGTGATGATATCAAAGCGCATGAGTTAACAGTTGTCGGCAATCAGTTCGATCTTGAGGGTTTAGCTTTCCAATCCCACTACTATTATCCGTCAGGATCGATCTCCCTAGATAGCGTTATCCCAATTCTCTAAACTTGGACAATAGATTGCTGCTTCCTTCCCGCACTCCCCATCAGTGACAAGTTAAGCTTGAGAAGGAGTCTTCATACTACTTTACTATGCTTAAGTATATCCAGCAGTCGATCGAATGTTAAAACATCTCTCAAAACAGCCATTATTGTTCACTAACGAGCGTCCAAAAATCTCAGTAACTTTAACAGCCTAAGTGTATTCAAAATTACTGCAATTGTCATCATTACCTTTTATTCAACCCATCAAAACTCACGTTATGATAAAGATCGGGAAAGAAATTACCTACATTATTCGGATCTGCCAATTCGCAATCGATAACATCGCTTGAAACACTTATTTAGAGTTTTCCGATCGCTACTACTGACCTACTATGCCTACATGCTAGAGTATCGGGCAGAACTATTACTATGGGCACTTTCTGGATCTTTACCATTCATTCTCATGGGTGTATGGACGCAGGCAGCACAGGATGGTAATTTTGGACTATCTGCAATAGAATTTGCTCGTTACTTCCTGGCAATTTTCCTAGTCCGACAGCTTACAGTAGTGTGGGTGATTTGGGATTTTGAGCGAGAAATTGTCAATGGAAAACTGTCGTTTCGATTATTACAACCATTAGATCCTGTCTGGCATCATGTTTGGTCGCATATTGGCGAACGATTTGCGAGAGTTCCATTTATTTTTGGACTGATTGCGTTATTTTTCTGGTTATATCCAGATGCGATTTGGATACCTAATTTGAGTACTGTGGGGTTATTCTCGATCGCGGTTATCGGTGCATTTGCATTACAATTTTTGATTCAATATACGCTAGCAATGTTTGCATTTTGGACAGAAAAAGCTAGTGCGATTCAAGAAGTTTGGTTTCTAGTGTATCTTTTTTTATCGGGTGCGATCGCGCCGTTAGAACTATTCCCCCCAACAATTAGATCGATCGCACTATGTACGCCATTCCCTTATATTCTTAATTTCCCTGCGAGTGTATTGACTGGGCTGAAAGTAAACTTTTGGCAAAGTTTAGGGATAATGGTATTGTGGTTTATTCTATTCTTAGTTTTAAATCGCTGGTTATGGCGCAAAGGTTTACGTCAGTATTCAGGGATGGGTGCTTAATAATCTGATGCAATCTTAAATCGATCGAAACTAATATGTCAGCAAAATAAATTCGATCGAAGATTATGGCAACGAAATTACTACGAACATATCATCAGATCGATCGAGATCTTCACTTACAGGGTATGTTCGCGCAAAAAAATATGCTTGGAACCAATAAGGCTCAAAGCGCGTCGGGGTGTCAAAGTGGTACGGGGTTACCAGTACTATCTACCGCCATTTTACCGCCATTTATGCTCTATCTATTAGTGGGTATAGGTTAGGGCTGTATCTTACTTTACTAGGGTTAGGGCTGGAATTACGGTATATAGGCGCGCAAAAATGGACGGTACAGGACTCGAACCTGTGACAGCCTGCTTGTAAGGCAGGAGCTCTACCAACTGAGCTAACCGTCCGTATTTTTTTGCACTCTTATAATATTAACGGATATTCAAGATTGAGTCAAGGGTTTATTTCAATTTCCAGTTATTTTTTTTCGATCGCCTGTGGGAATAGTATCGATCAATGCTATTCCCGCCGATAGTCCTGATGTCCTGTGATGCGTCATACACTCCCTTACCTGCTTAAGCAAATCGCAGATCCAAGCGATCGATCGAACCAAATCGTTCCCAACTAAAATCCGTTAACAGTTTATCTACCTGTTGCTGCCAGACTAACTTAGCAATTAACTTAGCTGTAATCGGTGCTAATAAAATTCCATTGCGATAATGTCCGGTAGCTAAAGTTAGATTAGCATTGGAACTTTGCCCTAAAATTGGCAATTCATCTGGTGTTGCTGGACGAAAACCCCACCAAGTCTCTTGCAGCGGAAAATCTTGGAGCAGGGGAAATAAGCGAACAGCGTTAGTGAGTAATTGATTTACTCCACCGACAGTATTTTGGGGCGTAAATCCTACCTGTTCGCTAGTTGCACCAACGATAATTCGGCCATCTCGGCGCGGTACGATATAAATTTCTTGCCCAAATAACACTTGCTGGAGCGGTAAATTATCGCGTTGGGTGGATGGAACTAAGACTGATAGCATTTGTCCTTTTTTCGGGACTACTGGAATTGGTAATAATGCTTGAGCCCAAGCACCTGTAGCTAAGAGATAATGCTGTGCTGACATTTCGCCATGAGTTGTGTCTAAATGCGTGACTCGTCCCTGATGGCTATAAATTGCCTTGACTTCTACCCCATCCTCAAATTTGATGCCTAGAGACTGACTGGCAACCCAGAGTGAATGGATTAAAGATCGATTATCGACTTGTCCATCGGCGGGATACCAGTAACCACCACCAACTGACGGGCTTAATCCTGGCTGGTGCTGGTGGATCGATCGAGTGTCTAACCAATCCGGACTAAGTTCACGCGACTGTGAGGCGGCTAAATCGATTTCGGCATACTGTGGTGCTAAAATTCCGCACTGCCAATAACCCGTACTGACTCCGGAAATTGCTTCAATTTTGTCGATCCACTCGGGATACAACTGCCGACTCGCCACACATAAATCCAACATCGAGCCAGGTGAAATTTGCTCCGCCTGTGGTGCCAACATGCCTGCGGCAGCATGAGCTGCTGCTGCTTTGAAGTCTCGACATAAAATGGTAACTTTCGCACCTAATAGGCACAATTCTACGGCAGTGGCTAGACCGATAATACCGCCACCAATCACAATAATTTCACTACTAGACTGCATCGATCGATTTTCCACGCTAGAAGCAATTGAGATCGAGTTTAACTCAAATCTCGCTCTCATTGCGAGGATGATGGTAATCCGATCGATTGATTCGATCGATCGGTAGAAACGATCGAGCTTTCTTCAGCTATTTCCGATGTTCAGGAAGGCGCATTCCCACACCAATCGCGGTTGAACGTAAGCAAGTAGATGCGATCGAGTCTGCTCTAAGATCTTCACTAGCTGCGGCTGGTGATATTGGTGCCAGTAGGTATACTGAAGATAATCCACTAACCATAATTGCTCTGCTGAATCTAACTGGCGATCGATCTGCATGGCTAATTCTAATCCCTGACGGCGAGAAAGCGGTAACGAAAGTGCTCGATCGAGCAAATCGACAGGCAGAGATTGTAACTGCTCCCAGAGGGCAATTGCGGCACCAGGACTACCTTGTGCTAGACCGATAATATCCGATCGAGTGGTGATTTCAGCTTTCCCTAGTTTAGTCAAGATGTCGATCGTCAACGGGCGATTGAGTCGGTGAAATTGAATCCGCTGACAGCGGGACACAATCGTCGGTAGCAGTGATTCTGCACTTAAAGTGATCGGGATCATCGTCGCCTTGCCTGGCTCTTCTAGGGTCTTTAAAAGGGCATTGGCTGCACCTTCTGCCATCGTTTCCGCCTGTTCGATCACGACGACAGATCTAGACCCCAACATGGGGGGACGGGATAAAAATTGCCCGATTTCGCGAATTTGGTCGATCCGAATTTGGGGCGGTGCTTTCCGCTTGATCCCTGCGGCGGTGGCTTCCGCTGCGGATAGGAGTTTCCCTTGATGACTATAAGTCGGTGCTACCCACAACACATCGGGGTGATTGCCCTGGCGCAATTTTTGCTGAATTAATGGTTTATCTCCGTCTGGTACTCGATCGCACAATAATAGCTCGATAAAACACTTAGCTGCCAAACTTTTTCCCACTCCATCCGCACCACAGAATAAATATGCGGGTGCCAGCCGTTGCTTGATGACTGCTTGAGTCAACAGTTCTACGGCTTGAGGTTGTCCGAGTAAAGCAGCGCTAAATTGGGTCAATCGTCAAAGTTGCTAAGAGTAAGTTGAACAATTGTACCACTTTTCACTCGATCGAGCCAGTGTAATCTGGCAATAAATAGGCAATTTACGTGACATAGTTAGTGCTTAATCTACCCAACGCGCTACCGTTTCGATCAAGCGCAGGGCTTCTACTGTTAAAGCTAAATACTTTGTGGGTACACTAAATTGGGTAACTAGAATTGAGCGAAATTGTCATCGATTCTCTCTGCTCAACGCTGCATAAAAAACGAGCGGCAAAATTTATACGTGAGTAAATTGATGATTATTAATAGAAGCTACTATGAATGCTACTAAATCCAAAATGTACCGAATTTTAGTAGTTGATGATGATCTCGTCGTTCGGGCTAAAGTTGGCGAGTCATTGGAGCAAGATGGCTTTGAAGTAATATTAGCAAAAAATGGTAATGATGGCATTAAAGCATATCAGGAAAATCATCCTGATTTGATCCTTGTTGATGCTGTCATGCCGATTGTTGATGGATTTGAATTTTGCGATCGACTTAAAAGTTTAGGCGAATGCTCGATTCCAATTTTAATGATTACATCACTAGATGATAATGATTCCGTCGATCGAGCTTTTGCTTCCGGCGCGACTGATTACCTGACCAAACCAGTTAATTTATCTATTCTCCGTCAGCGGGTACGAAATTTAATCAAACAGTCTCAGCTAATCAAAAGTCAATTAACCGAACTGCAACAAGCCAATCAAGATTTACAATTATTAGCCAATTTAGATAGTTTAACTAAGTTAGCAAATCGGCGAGGTTTCGATGACTATATCCAGACTGAATGGGAGCGAATGTATCGGATTAAAGCTCCAGTATCTTTAATTATGTGCGATGTAGATTTTTTCAAGAATTATAATGATAAATACTTACACCCTAATGGAGATAAATGCCTAATTAAAGTAGCAATAGCGATGCGAAATGTTGTGCGCCGCAATGGAGATTTAGTAGCGCGTTATGGTGGCGAAGAATTTGCGATTGTTTTACCAAATACCGATGCTTTCGGTGCATTCTCGGTTGCTGAAAATATTCGATTGGCAATTAAGAATTTACACATCGCGCATGAAGCTTCAACAGTTGCCAAGTATGTAACGGTTAGCGTCGGTGTATCGACAATTATTCCAACCCATGAAACTAATTTTCAAACTTTAATTCATGCTGCTGACACAGCCTTATATGTAGCTAAATCTCAAGGACGCGATCGAGTTAGAATGATGGGAGCTTGATTATTTAGCTACATATCAACGAGCAATCTTGCTTTCCTAAGCAGAAAAGTTAGGACAGATTCTTCTTTAGTGACAATATCAGCTCTACCTTCCATGCCTAATTGGAGCGAACATTGATTTTTTTCCTTCCCCAGCGTTAGGCGATCGGGGACGATCGTCACTTCATAAACAGCGGGTGTTTTACTGGCTTCGCTGGCAGCACCAGCGGGATCGCCAGTCGGAGTTTTTAGCGTATCCTGAGAAATTTGACTAACGCGACCTTTGATGGTGCCGTAATCAGTATAAACACAAGCCGATACACGCATTTGAACGGTTTGACCTGTTTTAAGTTTGCCTACATCAGCGGGCAATACAGCAGCTCTAATTTCTAAGGGAGTATTACTGGGGGCGATTTGGGCAATTTCTTGTCCGGGTTGGACGGTTTGGTCGCGATTGCGTAACTTGAGTTGAGCGATAATCCCATCAGCGGTGGCGGTAACAATCGTGTTCTGAAGTTCGACTTTAACTTGTTGGAGTTCGAGTAGCTGCTGTTGTAACTGTTTCTGTGCTTCAATCTGCTGTTGAATGAGCACTTTTTTCTCTCGATCGAGTCTAACTAAGGCTGCTTGTCCGGCATTTTGTTCTTGGGCAATCCGTCGATCGGAGATCGTCACTTCCGATCGATTGGGGTTGAGCGCGGCTCGTCCGCGTTTT
>JBJOOY010000074.1:0-4612 GCA_046051065.1 Cyanobacteriota bacterium | reverse complement strand
TTACAGGTGCGGGTACTCCCGCATCTGAGCGTCAGCTCTATCAAGATAATACGATGACTGATGTTAATACGGGATTTACACTCTGGCATCGCCGCTACAACGGTAGTAAGTCCGATCGACCTGCACTTCAAAATATTACGATCCAGCGCAACACGATTAATCTTAACTCAGATGACTGGTTGAGGGCTGGTTTAGTGAGTAAAAATGGCCCGACTGCTGGAATTTTACTCGATCCAAACAGTGATGCGCCGATTCAAGATTTAACGATCGCCAATAATCGGATTAACTTTATTAAAGCTAAGCCTGTTGACTATTCACACGATCGATTTTCCAGTGGGATTACGCTGTGGAAATACACTCATGCTAACTTGCCGATTGATCGAGTGGTAATTGTGGGCAATCGCATCACGCAGGCACCAGGCGCGGGGATTTGGTCGAATGCCGCATTGGGCGGTAAGATCGAACGTAACACGATCGTCAATCCAGCTCGCAGCGATCGACTAGCTGAAGACAATTCCGGACTCTCGCAGGCGGGAATCTATCTTCAGGAACATAGCACTACTAAAAATTTGCGGATTCAGCAAAATACGATCGTGGATCTACTCACGCCGCCTCATCTGAAGTATGGAGTTGTTGCCAACTCAGAATGTGCTGGCAATTGCACCATTCAACAGAACACGATCCAAGCGCCAACAGCAATACCAGTACGAGCTGCTGCAAGTTGGATCGATCGGTGAATTCGAACATCAAGCGGCTAAGCTGACATATAATTCTTCATATCGATCGACGATAAATTCGAGCGAAAAGTCTTTAATTACCCTGTCCCTGGCCCTTTCACCCAACTCTGCCCGCGCTTGCGGTTCGAGTTCGAGTAACTCTTGCCAAGCTTGTGCTAAAGCTGGGGCATTTCTGGGTGGAACGACTCTACCCGCATCCCCGACAATCCAAGCTGAATCGCCAACATCCGTTACCACGCAAGGCACTCCACAGGACATTGCTTCACCAATGACTAATGGAAACGCCTCCCCATAAGCAGACGATAAACTACAAATATCTAAAGCTGCTGATAATCGAGAAATATCATTCCGCACTCCCAGCAAATGAATGCGATCCTGAATTTTTAACTGTTCGATTTGGCTGACTAAAGTTGAATTATCATTATCTAATCCACTGCCAATTAACAGAAAGTGAACACCCGGGTGATTTGCTAGTAAAAGTGCCGCCGCGCTGATAAAGTTAGCATGATCTTTCATCGGATGGTTCCGACCGATCGCCCCAATCAGAAATGCATTTTCTCGCAGGCCCAGATCTGCTCTGACCGAGTGCCTAGCCGCTGGCGATGGTACATATAATGATGTATTGAACCCGTTGGGAATGACACAACTGTTGTGAGCAGAATATCCCAATGCTTGATGTTGTTGTTGACTCAATTGCGAAACAAAGACAATTTCAGGGATTAAGTGAGATAGATAAGCCCCTAGTTTGATCAGCATAATTGTCAATTTTTTCTCCGAACCTAATGAGGCGATCGAATGATGAATACTCCAGCAAACTGGAATATTCATGAAGGATAATAGCTGGGATAGCTGGGCGGCAATATTAGCATGATACATCCAACTTTGAATCACGTCAGGCTTAATTTGTTTCAGCAGATCTTGCAGTTTCCATAGTGATTTAATGCTTGGTTTTCCCAGCTCCATCCCTAATGTGTACAGCGGGACATTCAATGCGCTAATCCGATCTCCAAAAATACCTTGATCTGTCATCGAAATCACAATTGGCTCAAACTTTTCCCGATTAGTTTTAGACAGTAAATTGCAAAGCATCACCTGGGCACCACCTGAGTCAAGTGCGGGAATTAGATGAACTACAATAATTTTACTATAATCGGGACTGCCTGACATTAATTTTACTCCGAGATATTACTTATTAAATGTTTGCAACTACAAATTTCATCAGCAGACTGCTACCTCTGAAAACTAAATCTACTTCCGCTCAAACTAATTGTGATCGTGTCTCTACCTTAGCCTCGCGATCTCGATCTAGTGGTTCTGTCTCTGATGACGACAAAATAGAACCTCAAATTTTCTAGAGTTTCGAATTTCTTCATCCTATTGTCCTATGTGTACCTCACTTGTGCAAGTAACCACTATATAAACTATAGAATATTAAATTTAAATGTTCATCAGCTTAATGTCTCTACCTGGGCGTTAGAGTCGGCTAACGATCGAAGAATTCACTCTAGTAACAAACCATACTAATGTATAAAATTGATTATCTATTGTATCGGAGGAAATATATGCGTCGGTATCTGTTGATGACGTTGGCACTGTTCGGAATTTGTACTTTTCTACCTAGCTGTCATGATGCTGTAGAATCATCACAATCCCAATTAATTTCAGATTCAGTAGTAACCAAGCCCTCGATTCCACTACCAGAGTACCTTAAACCTTTCACAGACCCAAGCATCGGCTCGACCATCGTCCGGATCGCCGATCGAGCGGCTTTTGGCTCAGACCTCCCAGAATTACGGCATATGTATGCCAAGAATCAGCCGTGGAATGCGGATGAGTCTTATGTCATTCTCAACTCTAAATACCCAGCAGCGCTGCTAGATGGTCGTACCTATCGGTTCGTGCGATGGGTGCGCCAGCCATCTCAGAGTGTGTGGTCGAACCTAAATCCATCGCTGATGTATGGGATGGTCGCCGATACCAATCAGTTCGTGAAAATGGACATTAATGATGGAGATAAGTACACTGTACTCCATCAATTTAATGAATACGACACGATAAATTTTGGGGCGGGGGAGGGTAATCTGAGTACGAACGATCGATATGCTGCCTTGTTCGGTTTAAAAGCTGGCAAAGTTGATTTGTTGGTCTACGATCTGATTGACAATCGAGTTGTATCAAATAAAACTCAGCCAATTGGGACTACGGTTGGCAATGGTTCGGCAACGATCGATAATATCAGCATGTCACAGTCTGGTAAGTATGTAATCGTGCAGTATCAGCAGCCAGGAAATGGAAAAGATCGGGGCATTAAGCTATTCGATCGATCGCTCAAATTCTTACGGCAGCTTTCTTCAGGCGGTGGCTCTCACTTTGATTCGTGTATCGACTCTAAGGGAGCTGAATCGATCGTCGTGCAGGAAAACGATAGTAGTGCAATCGTCTCTGTTAGGTACTCGGATGGCAAAAAAACGACACTATTACCAGCAAGTAAATTAAACTATGATATTCACGTATCATGTCGTAATTTACGTCGTCCTGGCTGGGCTTATATTAGTGACTTTACTGGCAATCCTGTCGTTGTTAAAGCAAATTACGATCGAGCGTTCGCTGTTAAATTAGATGGTAGTGGCACCATCCAGCAATTTGCACGCCTCAACCACTCACTCAACGCAGCATACGAACATCAACCTCAGGCTGTGCCGAACCGCAACGGGACAAAAGTTCTATTTGCTAGCGACTGGAACGATCGATCGGGGCCAGTATACACATATATCGCTCAACCGAAATCTCAACTCCGATGACGACCTCTGGGATCTAGCGATCGAGGAGAGCAGCTTGGGTGTTAAGCACCAATTGTTCGACAGAAAATCGATCGACTATATGCGCTCTAATCTCTGCTGAAGAGGCTCGATCGAGTGGAAGTTTCCTTAGCGATTGGTTGAGTGCTAGCTGGAGTGCTTCCGGATTTTGTGGTGGTACAAATACACCCAAATCTCCGACAATCCAAACTGCATCCCCAACATCTGTAACTACAGAGGGTGTACCACAAGCCATTGCCTCACCCACTACGTTAGGAAACCCCTCACCGTAGGCAGAAGCAGAACAACAGATATCGAGAGCGTTAAATACTGCTGGCATATCCGAACGACCACCTGCCCAAATTACTCGATCGGCAATACCTAAATCTTCGCTTAACTGCTGCAATTCTGCGGCATATTTTTCGGCTCCACCCACACCAATACAGACAAACCGAACATCTTGTCTTTCTGCCGCAATGACTGCTGCCGCCCTAAAAAAGTTAGGATGATCTTTCATTGGGTCGAGTCTTCCCACCAAACCAATTAAAATTGTGTCGTCGGTAATTCCCCATTCTGAACGGACTTTTGCACCTGCTGTCGCATCGGGCTGAAACCTGTGTGTATCGATTCCATTAGAAATTACCACCATTTTTTGAGGCGAAAATCCCTTACTTTGGTAATAGTCTTTACCGCAATGAGAATTGACAATAATTAGATCGGCGAAAAAAGATAACATCACCTCTAATTGAGCCAATATCTGCCCGATCGCCCCAAATCGATTGTTTGGCATATTCGACTCGCGGATGCCCCAAATAATTCGGGTGAAAGGAAAAAACGGTTTAAGTAATATTGAAAATAGATTTGATTCACCTAAGTATCCATGCAATATATCAGGTTGCAAGATTTTAAGCTGCTGCAAAAGTCTGAAATAAAAGCCAAATATATCCCAACGACCATTTTTTTTGATACATATTGCTTGACAGGTATCATCTTTAAGATCTTTCAATAATAATCCATTAGCATAAAAATACACCAACGAGACATCAAATAATTGCTTGTCGATCTGATTCACTAGAG
>JBJOOY010000073.1:0-3120 GCA_046051065.1 Cyanobacteriota bacterium | reverse complement strand
ATAAAAAGTTACCGAAGCAAGGGATTGTAGCTCAATCAGTTGCGGCAATTATTACCCGCCCAGGGAATCCTAAAAAAATTAAATCTTTTGCCGATCTCGCTCGTCCCGACGTTAAATGGGTGACAGCTAACCCCAAAACCTCCGGCGGCGCGCGCTGGAACTTTTTGGCAATTTGGAATGATGCGATTAAATCTGGCGCAGATGAAGCTAAAGCGACGGATTTTGCTACCACTGCATTTAAGAATGTCGCTGTCTTGCCTAAAGATGCGCGGGAAGCAACTGATGCCTTTGCCAAACAAGGGCAGGGTGATGCGTTACTAAATTACGAGAATGAGATTCTGTTTGCGAAAGAGCGCGGACAATCGCTAGATTATGTTGTACCGGATGTAAATGTATCGATCGATACTCCAGTCGCGATCGTGGATAAAAACGTCGATAAACATGGCAATCGCGCCGTCGTCGAAGCTTTTGTCAAATATCTATTTACCCCTGAATCCCAAGCCGAATTTGTCAAGCTGGGCTATCGTCCAGCGGCGACAGCAGCCGCAGATCCGCGTTTTCCCAAGATTGCTAAGCTGGGCACGATCGCTGAATATGGTGGTTGGACACAATTCCAGACCAAATTCTTTGAAGATGGTGGTGTCTACGACAAAATTCAAACTGTGAAGCAGTAGAGCTAATTGGATAAATTATAAGTATGTCCAATATCATTAACGCCCAACTCGTCAAACCCAAACCCGCTTGGCAGATCTGGTTCGATCGCATTCGCAATCTGACGTGGACGTGGCGCATTACCTGGTTTTATCTCACGGCGATGCTATTTTTGCCGCTAGCGGCAATGTTTACCAAAGCCAGCTCTGGCGGTTGGGCTAAGTTTTGGGAAGTTGCTACTAGTTCGGTTGCTTTATCGACTTACGATATTACGTTTACGACTTCGCTGATTGCCGCATTAATTAATGGTTTGTTCGGTACGGCGATCGCGTGGGTGTTAGTGCGGTATGATTTTCCGGGCAAACGGATTATCGATGCGTCGATCGATCTGCCATTTGCCCTGCCGACTTCAGTTGCCGGACTGACGCTCGCCACTGTTTATAGTGATAATGGATGGATTGGGAGCATCTTTGCCCCATTTGGGATTAAAATTGCCTTCACGCGCCTAGGCGTAGCGATTGCGATGTTATTTATCTCGCTACCATTTATCGTCCGCACCGTGCAGCCTGTCTTAATGGAGATGGAACGAGATATTGAGGAGGCGGCTTGGTGTTTGGGTGCATCGGACTGGCAAACGTTTCGTCAAGTAATTTTACCGCCCTTATTACCATCGATTTTGACGGGGATGGCGTTAGGATTTTCCCGCGCTGTTGGCGAATACGGTTCGACGGTAATTATCGCTTCGAATACACCCTTTAAAGATTTAATTGCGCCTGTATTAGTATTCCAAAAATTGGAACAATACGACTATGCTGGCGCGACGACAATTGGAGTCGTATTGCTCGGAATTTCACTAGTGTTACTCCTGGCAATTAATATTTTACAAGCCTGGGGTCAACGCTATGAAGAATAATTCGATCGATCGGCAAGCAGCGGCACCTAATGCAATTAATTGGGTACCAATAACTTTAATTGGGATGGCGATCGCGTATATCTGTCTAATTATTTATATTCCCGCAATTAATGTTTTTTACCAAGCATTTCATCAGGGATTCGAGCCATTTCTCGCCAATCTGACCCGACCTGATTTTCTGAGTGCGGCTAAAATAACGATCGGGTTGGCATTAATTGCCGTACCGATTAATACGTTGTTTGGACTATGTGCAGCTTGGTCGATCGCGCGGCATAAATTTCCTGGGCGCACGTTATTATTGAGTATTATCGATCTCCCATTGTCGATTTCTCCGGTCGTTGCAGGTTTGATGATTATGCTGCTCTACGGTCGTCAAGGCTGGTTCGGCGGCTGGTTCCAAGCGCGTGGCATCGATATCGTGTTTGCGTTTCCTGGTATGGTTTTAGCAACTGCTTTTGTGAGTATGCCGTTCGTCGTGCGCGAAGTAATTCCCGTCTTAGAAGAAGCTGGTGTCGATCGAGAGGAAGCTGCTAGAACTCTTGGTGCTAGTGATTGGCAGATCTTTTGGCTAGTCACACTCCCCGACATTCGCTGGGGGTTAATGTATGGCGTATTGCTCACAAATGCTCGGGCAATGGGGGAATTTGGCGCAGTATCTGTGGTGTCGGGAAATGTGGCAAATACCACTCAAAGTCTCCCTTTGTTTGTTGAGGAAGCTTACAAACAATATGACACTGAAGCCGCATTTTCGGCAGCGGTGTTATTAGCTTTACTCGCTGCTGTTACGTTAATTATCAAGGAAATATTAGAAAGTAAAACTCGAATTAAAGATGAAAAATAATGATGCATAAGAAACTAAATATAGTACATTGGACTGCTTTGCCGCTGAGTTTCTAAGGTCTTTGCTAAATCTTGTAATGTATAGCCTTTTAAAATATCATGAACCGAATCTTTAATTCCATCAAAAGTTTGCACGATGATTGTTTTTTCTAAAGTATTAGAAGTAGCAGGATCGACCTTCTTGAGATTGCCACCACCCTCGATCGCGAGTACTACATCTAATAGGGTAATCTGCCACAATTCTCGCGCTAAGAGATAGCCACCTTTCATCCCCCGCTGACTGGAGATAATCCCTTGACGTTTGAGTAGAGTAAAAATTTGGTCGAGATAGCGTTCTGGCAATGATTGACTCGCCGCAATCTCATTCACCTTTAAAGGTTTCCCTTCGGCTTGATACTTCGCTAATTCTAACAAAGCAACTAATGCATATTCTAATCGAGAGGACAGTTCCACGAGCGTTTTGAAAAGACATTACTTTCAAGATATCACGGTTTCCCGATCGATTAGTCGTAGATATACTAAAAATTTTCAATAAAGGTAAGTAAACAGTGGGTAAAACCGAAAAAAACATCTCTAAAAAATTTAGCAGTTTGCCCGAAATTGATACTATTAACACAGTAGGTATATCGGTCAATAATGTATCGAAAAGATTTGGCAGTTTTCAAGCAGTCGAGAACGTCAACCTCGAAATAGAGTCGGGTTCTTTAGTTGCCCTG
>JBJOOY010000072.1:0-5548 GCA_046051065.1 Cyanobacteriota bacterium | reverse complement strand
ATCCCTAGAAATAATCATATTCTATCCAAAAATCATTCTCATCATAGTTCGGGACAGATTGATTTATCGCATATTTATACGCTTGATTTACTACCACTTCATCATCGAGATCCTATCGATCAACGATGAGCATCCGATCTTAAAGTTTGCAGGTATTTTTGAAGACGACTCAGAATCTATAGTTGTACTTTTGAAAGAAATGACCTAACTAAAATGAAAATTGTCGATCGATCGAACACAGAACATTACTTGTGGGGCGTTGGTTGTGATGGCTGGCATCTTTTAAACAGAGACGAGATTAGCATCATCACAGAGCGAGTTCCCCCAGGTGCTAGCGAACAACGTCATTTTCACGTTAATTCGCGACAATTCTTCTATATATTAACAGGTGAAGCTGTGATCGAAGTTAATGGAGCCAGACATATATTGCAAGCACAACAAGGACTAGAAATACCTCCTGGCATGGTTCATCAATTCTGTAATGAATCGAGCTATGAAGTTACATTCTTAGTAATATCATCTCCGAAATCTCATGGCGATCGAGTCCTTGCATAATCTAATCATAGCAGCCCACCAATTAATTATAACGGTGGGAGTTTTCCCACCCTACATCTCTATTTTTAGAATAGATATCCAAGCAAATCTACCGTTCCCTCCTGCCATTTTTGGGAGCTGATCGACTTAACCATCATACAATCTGCCATGGTTCTTTCATCTATTCCAGTGGTTTGATGCTCATGCACCTTCATCCACCGACAAATATTGGCAACTCGTTGATATCCGTTTTGGGTGTACAACCGATGATCGTCAGCAAATGTCATTAAAAAATCCACGTCATTTTTTGTGCCTAACTCTTCAATCTGTTGTAATAAAGTCGTGGCGATTTTCTGAGATCGATATGCCAAAGCAACACACATCTCTATAACTCCAAAAATGCGGGCTGGCGTGCCAGAGTTATCGATCACCCGATGTTCGATCGCCATGTGGCCAATTAAATTATCCTCTACCCAGACCAGATAACGAAACTGTGGCAGAATTTTATAATAGCTGCGATCTAGTGGGGAACTAGGAAATGAATCTACTAATAACTGAATAATGAGTTTGTTGACATCACTAGAGATTTTGTACTCTGGAATAGTTTCAATTCGCATTATATAATCGATAAATGTACCTGGATAGTTTTGGTATGCCCATAATTATAGTAAGATAAAGTGATTCGATCGTAAAGAATCGCATTCAATAACTTAGACAGATGCCGATCGATCTTCTCCAAGTTTGATATGTCTGGCGAGTAAAAATAGTGGAAAGGTGACGCTAATTGCAATTAGACCTGAAAATACGATATATAACCAGATAAATCTAACGCCTACCCGCCGACCTTCTAATACCATAAACATAGACGCAGCCACAGCTATTACGAGCAAATCGTTAACAAGAGAAGCCGCAGCAGGATTCACATAAGCGGCGCGAATAAAGTCAATTATCGAGTTATGATCCGGCTGTGTTATAAATGCCCAGTTGTTAATCCATGTAGCTGGTAAAGCGACGATCGCTAGCATGGCATAGGTAGCACAAATAAGTTTGTCTTTATTATTCATCATCAGATCTCAGCTTAGTAATTCCTGAATTTTGTCGATCGTTTGAATTGAAATTATTCAATTCGGGGAGGCGCGATTGGTAATCTTATTCCAGATTTTAATCAGCCAATTTTCGAGCGATAGTACGATTCGATCGAGCCATGCTAATAATCTAGCTAAGCGCGATCGATTATAACCAATTAACTCTGATTCAGCTTCGATCCAGTCTGGATTGTGTTCTAAATCTCGATAAAATTTTGCAGATAATTTAACTGAATTTTGGCCGCTCGGTGGTCGATCTTTGGGTGATTGGGTTGAAGTAATTTGAACGGATTTTGGCTCGATCGGGATTAGTTTAAATTCTGATGGCTGATGGATAATTTCATTACTATTTGACGATGGTATGTCGATATATTCTTGATAGTAATTCCAGAGTTTTTTAAACCAATTTAGTTGCAGTTTTGTGATAATCTCCCGAACTAAATTATTCTGACTGGGAATTGGCTGAGGTTCGTGAATCGGTGGGAGTTGTGGTAATTCTAAAAAATTATCTAAGCTGGGTGGTGGTGTAAATCGATCTTGACTGGGCGATCGTCGATCGATAAAATTTGATACATTCGCATCAACTGATGCTAATGAATTGGAGGTAACTGTAGATGGTGATTGAGTATTTCGATCGATCCAATTAGTGAATCGCTCGAGTAGGTATTTGGGAGGAGTTATCTGTCGATGGAGATTATTTTCACTAGTTATTAATAACTGTTCTTTACCGCCAATTTTAGGAATATATTCAGCTTGAATAGAAGGGGTTTGGGGTTGGGGCTGAGTATTTTGTTGCAGCCAATTAGTGAATCGATCGAAAAATTTTTTGGGCGGTGTCTGGAGATCGTCGCAAGACGACGCGCAAGCTTCGAGATTGGTTTCACCAGTGAGTAATAATTGTTCTTTATCAGTAAATTGATGCGCTAGATCGGCTTGAATCGAGGCAGGTTGTGGCTGAGGTTGAGTATGCTGTTGCAGCCAATCAGTGAATCGATCGAATAAATTCTTGGGTCGTGTCTGACGATCGTCACAAGACGACGCGCAAGCTTCGAGATTGTTTTCACTATTAAGTAATAATTGTTCTTTACCTAAAAATTTATTACCAGAATCATCGCTAGACAAATTATAGCTGTGCCATTGTTGCCAAGTCGTAGCGATATCGATGCCAATCCGAAGGCGAATTTCTTGTTGTTGAGATATTGTCAGAATATCTAGCAGTTCATTATCGATCGTCACTAATACTAACTGTCGATCGACTAATAAAGAACTAAGTCCCCGAATGATGGGTTTAGAGCGAGTAACTCGATCGGGTTTATGGGGAGTATAGGAAATTTCCTGACTTTGAATCGCCGTATTTCCATGAGATGTATTCCACAGATTTTCATCGATATATGACCAATCATCATATGACCAATTATCGATCGCGAGTGGTGGTACATGGGCAAGTTCGATGTGATGTCCAATCTCTGCAATTAAATCTAATGCCTCTTCGATGTTAATATCGGGAGTTGGTTGGGGAAGTGTCGATCGGGAAGGAGGGCTAGCAATTTGAGGTTGAAAGATGGTGGTCTGTGCTAGTAATTGGAAGGGGTAGAGTAAAATTTGACCGCCCCAAACTACAGCCACCTTGAGCTGTCGAAAACCTTGAGTACAGGTATTTTTTAACTGATTGGCTTGATTACCGATAAAGGTAAAGACTCGGCTTTGGTAGGGGTCAGACATACAACAAAAGTAGTGACTAGTGGCTAGGCTATTAGCGTTGGGCTCTCCCGTAGTTATGGTGATAAGCCAAGGTTATCATGATAATGGTTTCATCTCTTTCTGTCTGACTATTGGCAGTAAAATTTTAGTCAATTTAACAGTAAAAATTAGGCAAAAGTTAAAATTAAGTTAAGTAGATGGGCAAAATTCCGCTTTCGCTACATTTTCCCCCATAAACCCAGGAGAGCCGATCAATTTGTTTAAGTATTTTAGAATTCTAGCGACATTATGGATAGTTGCGAGCAAGCTTTGAGAGCATCTCTGTTGAGAGCGATCGATCGATTGAGAAATTTAAGTCAGATCGATATTTTAACTGATTGGCGCATCTATATTGGATCTGCGCCAATCGATGCCGATTTAAGTCAGTGGGAGCTGGTAAATCTGACTGAAAAGAAAACTGTAGCATGGGCGCGGGGACGACAGGAGGTGTGGTTCGGACAACGGTTAATAATTCCCTCTCAATTACAAGGTTACCCTGTTATTGGTTTATCTTGTCGGTTAGCGCTCACTTGGTGGGCGGAGGTAGCACAAGTATTTGTGGATGGAGTGCTGGTACAGGAGGGAGATTTATTCGATCATAGTCCGCGCATTTTGTTGACTCCCGCAGCGGTGCCTGGAACGGCTGTAGACGTGCGATTGCGATTGGTGAGTCCCACACACGATATTGGCGCTTTGATGCGGTCTAAGCTGGTCTATGAGTCTTCAGATCGCACACATCCTGAGCCGGGCTGGTTGGCGGATGAGTTAGTGGTAATGGTAAAGCAGGTGGAGAGTTTTAACCCGACACAATTGGGAGAGATAAAAGAGATTATCGATCGAATCGACTACGATTTATTAACACCAGATCGTCATGAATTTATTCAACATCTGTTAAATATCAAACAACAGATTAAATCGATCGCCATCCCCGATCCCCGATCCTCTATTCACTTACTCGGCCATGCACATTTAGATATGGCATGGTTATGGGATGTGGCGGAAACATGGAAAGTTGCTGAGCAGACATTTAGCTCGGCCTTAAATTTACAACAACAATTTTCCCAGCTTACTTTCTGTCATTCTACACCAGCATTATATGAGTGGATCGAAATTAACCAGCCGGATTTATTCGATCGAATCATCGAGCAAATTAAAGTGGGTACTTGGGAAGTTGTCGGTGGGATGTGGATCGAACCAGATCTTAACTTAATTTCTGGAGAATCGATCGCGCGGCAAATTATCTACGGACAACGCTACAATCGATCGAGATTTGGGACAGAGACTAGAGTCGCTTGGTTACCAGATACATTTGGCTTTTGTTGGCAATTACCACAGTTATTATTGCAAGGCGGGATCGACTACTTCGTCACCCAAAAATTTGAGTGGAATGATACGACCAAATTTCCACATCAATTATTTTGGTGGGAAGCTCCCGATGGGAGTCGGGTTTTAAGTTTGATGTCGTCAGAAATTGGCGAGGGGATAGATCCGCTCAAGATGATCGATTATGCCTGTAAGTGGCAAACTAATACAGGCATAAATGAATCGCTATGGTTATTCGGCGTGGGCGATCATGGCGGTGGGCCGACTCGTGATATGCTGGAATTAGCAGATCGTTGGTCGCAGTCGGATGTATTTCCCGAGCTGGAATTTACAACGGCGGTTAAGTATTTAGATAAATTAGCTAGTCACAAAGATAGTCAATCTTTCCCCGTTTGGAAAAACGAACTATATCTAGAATTTCATCGCGGTTGTTTTACGACTCATGCCGAGCAAAAGCGATCGAATCGTCAGTGTGAGGATTTATTATATCAGGCCGAATTATGGTCTTCGATCGCCTGTATCGTTACCGATCGATTGTATCCTGACGAGCTGAAATTGCAATTAGAAACAGCTTGGAAACAGACCTTATTTAATCAATTCCACGATATCATCCCCGGCACCGCGATCGAACCCGTATATGTGACGGCGAATGAAGACTGGGAAAATGTCGAACAGGTGACGACACAGATAATTAGCCACTCACTA
The DNA here is from genome assembly GCA_046051065.1 of Cyanobacteriota bacterium. Taxonomy (GTDB): domain Bacteria; phylum Cyanobacteriota; class Cyanobacteriia; order Cyanobacteriales; family Chamaesiphonaceae; genus Chamaesiphon. Next base: position 161 of record JBJOOY010000072.1, on the reverse strand, counting down.
AATCAAATTAGCGATCGAATCTTGCTACCCACAGCGCCAGTACCTGAAGCTATCCCGATAATTATTTTCAACGCACTTAACTGGGAGCGGCATGAGATAATTAGCCTATCCTTACCTGACAATCGATCGTGGACGGCATACGATCTCGACGGAAAATTATT
>JBJOOY010000071.1:0-5452 GCA_046051065.1 Cyanobacteriota bacterium | reverse complement strand
AGCTTCTGTTGCAGTATAGCCCATATTACCAATGAGTATGCCCTGATAACGATCGCGGATTGGCGTCATGATATCGCCAGTTTGTTGCTGGGCGAAATCGCTGCGCATCACATGAAGATAGGCAAGATTGTACTCATTGAGTTTAGTTGCCAACCAAGTCGATAAACCGATCGGATCGCTATCGATCATACTATTGAAACTGTTGAGGGGTGAGATCCGCAAGCCCACTCGATCGCTACCGTAAACTTCCGATACCGCTGCGATAACTTCGAGCAGTAACCGCGCGCGATTCTCGATCGATCCGCCATAAGCTCCCGTCCGCTGATTCGAGCCATCTCGTAGAAATTCATCTAGTAAATAACCATTAGCACCGTGTACTTCTACACCATCGAAACCTGCGGCTTTCGCATTTACCGCTGCTTGTTTGAATCCAGCGATGATGCCAGGAATTTCGTCATCGCGCAGTTCTAATGGCACGACGTAGGGCTGTTTCCCCTCTGGCGTACGTACTTCATCACCAACGATCGGTAGTGGACTTGGTGCTACAGGCTGCTTACCATCATTTAGGAGCGGATGACAAGCTCGTCCGCCATGCCAAAGTTGCAGAAAAATGCGTCCGCCAGCGGCATGAACTGCATCAGTCGTTTTGCGCCAGCCAGTAATCTGGGCATTAGAGTAAATCCCTGGCTCGTGCCAGAATGAGGAGTTACCTTCCATCACCATCGTCGCTTCAGCGATAATCAGTCCAGCACTGGCGCGTTGGGCATAATACTCAGCCATCAAATTGCTTGGTACATGCTCGGCTTCGGCACGACTGCGAGTCAACGGTGCCATCAAAATGCGATTTGGGAGCGTCAGCGCACCCAGTTTGAGTGGAGATAAAAGCTGTTCTAGGGTCATAACTAGCTCGGTATTTGCATTTATTTCAATAGTTCGATTTAATCGAACTATTGAAATAGTAATCTAGATCGCTAGCTCCTGTCAACTATGAGGCTCAGTTACACAGGACAACCTCACCCGTTTCCTCATTTGGTCAATTATTTAGCAAATAAGCGATCGTATTTAAAAGTAGTAGTACCCTTATATCCAGTCATTTGTGCAAGTTTTGCTAATTTTTTAACACCAGCATCATTTTTACCATCGATCGACCAAGTCGGAAAGCCTTTAATTCCAGCCTGCTCGCAAACTTTTGGTTGAGGATTTTTCACAGCATCGGGAGCACATTCAATATAAGTAACTTTTTCCCAAGCTTGCTTACCAAATAGTTGTTTTTGCTCGTAACAATGAGGACACCAATAAGAGCCATACATTTTCGCACCAGCCTTAGTCAGATGTTCGGCTAGCTCGATTTCAGCAGTTCCGGATGTAGACTGAATTTCCCAGCCAATGCCTGGTTGTGGCGTAACGACCGGCTCCAGACGTGTAATTTCACCAGTAGTAGACGTACCAACAGCAGTATTATAAAAAACCAGCGACACAACTAGAGCCGCAAGGGCTGCTGCCATTCCGGTAAATAAGACTTGCCCGAGATCTTCCCACTCATGTCCGACTAATGTCAACCCAAAAATCGTAAAGGTAAAAATAGCTGAAGCAATACAAAATGGACAAGCAGCTTTAATTACAAAAGCTAATAAATACATTAGATAGCCACTGAAAACTGCCATCCCCACCCCAGCTAATAGCAAGCCTAACCAAGTTAAGTTATTTAGCTGATTGTAAGCAGCTTTGTTAGTTTTGGGATTAATTAACATGGGTGAAAATGCCATGATTGCTACTGTTAAATAGCCCAGCAATCCTAAGCCAGTGAGAGGGAAACTCCCGACGTTAGCAAATGGACTAGCTAGAACAGTCTCACAACCTGCCGATCCACATACACCGTTATGGCTGAGTTTGACCCAGGTAAGGTAGGCTGTATCGAGAATACCTAAAATTGAGATCGATCCAATCAGCAAGCGCGAGTATTGTTGGATCCAAGGAACTTTTTTGCGACTGCGAATCATAAGAGATAGGGGATAGGTTTAGGGTTTGGGTTTAGGGTTTAGGGTTTAGGAATTTTTAAGACTCGAACCCTGAGCAAAGTCGAGGGTTTAACTAGTCAAGATCTGATTTTGGATGGTTTTTAAGGAACCTTGTTCGCTGTCCACTATCCCCTATTCCCTATTCCCTGCTTTAACATTGAGTCGAATGTTTTGGGATCGGCGAGCGGTATTGCTGGTGCAGCAGATCGATCGATCTGCTGTTGACGCATCGCTTCGACAAATTGAGTGACACGAATTGGATCGATCGAGTTCTCGATTTTACCGTGACGTTTGAGTGAGCTAGAGACAATCGCGCCATCGGCAAATTGCATCAAGCTGGCAATATTGTCACAATCGGCTCCACTTCCAACAATAATCGGTACGTTACCTGCGGCAGCTTTAGCTAGCCGGAGATCTGTCAAACTAGGTGCATTACCAGTGGCGATCCCCGATAAAATTACCGCATCTGCTAGCCCGCGATCGATCGTCTCTTGGACTGCGGTAGTCAGATCGCTAGAACTTATAGGGTGAGCGTGTTTGACCAAAACATCTGCCAAGATCTTAACATCACTCCCTAGTTCCCGCCGATAGCGGAGGAGTTCGTAAGCGCAGCCTTCAATCAAGCCCTGATCAGTTGCCATTACACCAGAGAGGACATTGACGCGAATAAATGCCGCTCCCGTACAACTGGCGATCGCCATCGCACTGATACTATCATTGCGTAATACATTAATGCCGATCGGTTGTGAAACTAACTCCATTAAGCGCGAGACGATTGTCGTCATTGTACTAATTACCGCCGGATTGACTTGACTTTTGGAAAATGGCGCATCAAAGAAATTCTCGATCATGATGCCATCGACGCCGCCAGAGACTAAAGCCACTGCTTCCTGCTCGGCTCGATCGATAACTGCATTTAAGTTCCCCCCCCAACGGGCAGAAGTTGGCAGAGGTAGCAGGTGAACTACACCAATAATCGGCTGAGTGGTCTTAAAAATTTGCTTTAAATTCACGTTTCTTTATAAACTAAGCGGATGGCAATTGCTGACATAAGTTGCGTGGATCCAGAAGTTTGCGCTGACATAGAGTGCAACAAGAACGAGACAGCGATTCGCTGGACTTTGCCGCAAGCGGCGACAACCGCTCCCCGGGGTTTGCGAGGGTTAAGCCCGATCGTTGCCAGCCGCACAAGTTGCGGGAAAGACGGCAAGCCATGCACTGCACCAACTTAGCGAGGACAGGACTAAACCGACAGACTCGATACTTCACTTAACACTTAATATTATCCATAAATTAGGCTTAACTAACTCACTCATTAGTCACTAGTCACGATTCTTTTACTTTATATTTCGCAACACTGTGCTATGATAGATTCAGAGTAGATACTTAAATCGAAACATCCTCGCTCGATCTGTGACTGTACGATCAAAAATTTACCGTCAACATTAGTCCGCCGCAGCTAAATACCCACGATTGGTGGTGTATCCTCATTTAGTAGGGTAAGCATCGTAGGTAAAGCCCGAACATGTAACGCGATCGCGCTAGCAATCGTCGATCTAGTCTGGGAAAAAAAGATAGATCGAATAGCCGTTCGACACTTAAATATCGATCGATGTTAGAAGACAACTAAACCAAGACTACATGGGCAATAAGCCAACAATTGCAATATCTCATCTAGGTTGCGAAAAAAATAGAATCGACAGCGAACACATGCTCGGACTACTAGTTCGTGCTGGTTATGACGTAGATGCCGATGAAACAACGGCAGATTATACGATCGTTAACACCTGTAGTTTCATCGATGCTGCCCGCGAAGAATCTGTCCGTACGCTAGTCGAGCTAGCCGAAGCAGGTAAAAAAATCGTCATCACTGGGTGCATGGCACAACATTTTCAATCGCAGTTACTCGAAGAAATTCCAGAAGCTGTAGCGGTAGTCGGCACTGGTGACTATCATAAGATTGTTGATGTGATCGAGCGGAGCCAGAGTGGCGAACGGGTGGTCGAAATTACCCCAGAACCCACCTATATCGCTGACGAACATACTCCCCGTTACCGGACGACTACCGAAGGTGTAGCTTATCTGCGCGTGGCAGAAGGGTGTGATTATCGCTGTGCTTTCTGTATTATCCCACACTTACGAGGAAATCAGCGATCCCGGACGATCGATTCGATCGTCACTGAAGCTCAAAGATTGGCAGATGAGGGCGTACAGGAACTAATCCTGATTTCTCAAATTACCACCAACTATGGTATTGATATCTACGGCGAACCCAGATTGGCAGAACTCCTCCGTGCACTAGGCAAAGTAGATATTCCGTGGATTCGGATGCACTATGCCTACCCAACGGGGCTAACGCCGAAAGTAGTTGCAGCAATGCAAGAGACAGCCAATGTCTTGCCGTATCTAGATCTGCCGTTACAACATTCCCACCCCGAAGTACTCCGTGCCATGAATCGCCCGTGGCAAGGACAGGTAAACGATCGCATTATCGAGCAACTCAAAACTGCTCTCCCTAATGCGGTAATGCGGACAACTCTGATTGTCGGCTTCCCTGGCGAAACTGAAGCGCACTATCAACATCTCCAAGCATTCTTGCAACGGCATGAATTCGATCATGTTGGCGTGTTTACTTTTTCGGCTGAGGAGGGAACCCCCGCTGCGACCTTGCCTAACCATCTGTCACCAGCAGTAATGGACGAGCGACGCGATGGGATTATGGCGATTCAACAACCAATTTCCCTCCGCCGCAATCAAGCGGAAGTAGGTAAAGTTGTGGATGTCTTGATCGAACAGGAACATCCAGAATCTGGATTGTTGATAGGTAGATCTGCTAGATTTGCCCCAGAAGTAGACGGATTAGTGTATGTTAAGGGAAGTGCCCGTCTTGGGTCAATTATCCCTGTTACAATTCACCAAGCCGATCATTACGATCTCCACGGAGAAATCGTAGAATTCAAAGTTTAGAATTATTCTAAATTTTGGATTGGAGTGAAACCGCTAGAACTCAGTAGAAAGCCCGATCGAACCGACAACAATTGATAATAGAATATCCGCCTCGCAATTGACGCGAACATTCTGTGACTATTTAGTATTTCCTTTGCTGGTGAAAAATTACAGCCGATTCTCACCCGCCCTAGACTGAATGGTTTAAATCTTGGGTACGATGTTTCCCCAGGTCAATATACTGATTGAATCCTAAAATATTAGCTCCTAAATTTTCCACTGCAATCATCACGATCAATTTTTAGATATAAATTATGACCGTTTCTTTCTCTAGCCTTGGCCTTTCCGATCGATTAGTTACTACATTGGAAGGACTAGGGATTACTGAACCCACAAATATTCAAGAGCAAGCTATTCCGCAGTTGATCGCCGGGCGTGATGTTGTCGGACAATCGCAAACGGGGACAGGTAAAACAGCAGCGTTTGCG
>JBJOOY010000070.1:0-5751 GCA_046051065.1 Cyanobacteriota bacterium | reverse complement strand
CCCGTAATTGTGGATTAAAACTCGCACGGGCTCCGTTTGTATTCATTTTGGATGCAGATAACTGGATTTATCCAAATTGCTTAGATACTTTATATCAAGCAATTAATACATCAGGTTGTGCTGCTGTATATGGCATTATCAATCGATTCAATACAGACACAGGCAAAGGTGCTGGGCTAATCTCTTTTTATGAGTGGGATGTTCGTGAATTACTCAATGGTCCTTACATTGATGCCATGGCAATGTTTAAAAAAGATATTTTGCTGCAAATTGGTGGATACTCTACCGAACTGATGTTGATTGCTTGGTCGGGTTGGGAAGACTACGATATATGGCTTAACTTGGCTCAATCTGGCTATAATGCTAAGCTAATTCCACAAATTTTGAGTGCTTATCGCGTTCATCCTAATTCAATGATTAATACGACCAATTCTTATACAAACATATTGGCGCAACATTTTAGGAAAAAGTTCTCTAAATTAATCGAACAACACGAAGATTTGGATGTATTTTTTGGTGTGACGCACCCACTGACGGTCGAAACTGATGCTGAGGTTGTAGCCCAATTGCAAGAGGCTCAGGCAAAGATTGCGTGGATGGAAACTAGTAAGTTCTGGAAACTCCGAGGACGCGTTTTACAAATCAAAAAATGGGGTAAATCATAGAATACTAGGATAGTTAGTATTACTGAATCTGAACACGAATGGGTCGATCAGATACAGAAAAGTCGTAAAATTTTAGCTGAATATACAATTACTATCGATCACGATATTTACCACTAAGCAAACTTAAGCTGTTTGTCATCTAAATATTTTGACTGAATCCCTTGCTACAAGGGTTGTAGAGGACAAAAAGAGTGTTTTAAATGTTTGACAGCTTAAACATCTCTCCTAATTTTAAGTCTACTTTTATTTACAAAGATAATGAAATAGACGTAGTTAAACATGAATAATTTTATACCTGCAAATTCTCCCATTCTATCTGTAGTAATTCCATGTTTTAACCAAGGCGAATACTTACTAGATGCAATATCAAGTGTCCGAGCTTATACCGATTCAGTGTATGAGATTATCATCGTAAATGATGGTTCGACTGATGCAATGACGATCGATTTAATGCAACAGTTGGAACAGCAGGGTTATTTAGTGCTCAATCAGGAAAACCAAGGAGTGGCTAGAGCGCGTAACAATGCGATCGAACAAGCGCAAGGTCGTTATATTCTGGCATTAGATGCAGACAATAAAATACGTCTAGACTATATTTTAAAAGGAATTGAAATCCTAGATCGCCATCCTGATGTGGGGGTAGTATATGGAAAACCAGAATGGTTTGGGGAAGGTCAGAGATCGTGGCATATTCCTGAAGAATTTGATGTAGATAAATTAATTATCGACAACTATATCGATGCTTGTGCTGTTTTTCGTAAGTCGCTATGGCAAGATTGCGGTGGTTACGATCCGGAACTGTTAGGTTTAGAAGATTGGGATTTCTGGTTGAGTGCAGTTGAAAAAGGATGGAAATTTTACTATATTCCAGAGATTTTATTTGACTATCGAGTTCGATCGGGATCTAGGTTAGCTCAGAGTTTTTTATCAGAGAATCGCGGTCGGATTGTAGAATATATTTGCTTAAAACATGCCAGTCTTTATGATACTCATTTCCCCAAAATGATTCGCGATCGCGAAGAAAAGATCGGAAATTTATTAGATTGGGTTCGTAATTTAGAGACACAGCACAGCAGCTTATTAGCGCGATCGCAATCCGAGTTACAGCAAACTCACGATGCATTAGATCGATCGCAATCTGAGTTACAACAAACACTTAATGCATTAGAGTCATCACAATCCGAGTTGCATCAAACTAATGATCGCTTAGTACAATCTGAATGTAGACTCCAGCAAACTAGCGATAACTTAGCAAAATCCCAATCCCAACTTCAGCAGACAACCTTAACTATTCAATGGATGGAAACCAGTAAGTTTTGGAGGCTGCGCTTAGCTTGGCTTAAATTTCGAGACCAGCTAAAAACATTAAATTTTTTATCCAATCGTCCTGCTACTCTACCTGCTGAGATTGCCAGTATATTAAAGCATCTTGCTCCAGCGATCGCAACCAACTCAGATGAAAGCTACTCACGTTGGCGCAGCCAAAATGTCCCTCGTCTGGCGGATTTGGATAAACTAGCTGAAACAATCGAACTGCTACCATCCAAACCTTTAATTAGTGCGATCGTACCTGTTTTCAATACTCCAGAACCATTTTTACGAGCAGCGATCGAATCAGTAATCGCTCAAATCTATCCTCATTGGGAACTTTGCATTGCTGACGATTGTTCTACCCAGCCTCACATTCGCCAAGTATTAGCAGAATATCAGGCCCGAGACAGTCGCATCAAAGTTAAATTCCGAGAAACTAACGGACATATTTCTAACAGTTCTAATTCTGCATTAGAACTGGCTACAGGCGATTTTGTGGCATTGCTAGATCACGACGATCTCCTCACACCCGATGCCTTCTATGAAGTCGCTCTGCTGCTCAATCGTCATCCAGAAGCTGACATGATTTACTCTGATGAGGACAAAATTGACGAACAAGGACAGCTAAAAGAACCATTTTTCAAACCAGATTGGTGTCCGGATTCGTTTCTGTCCAGGATGTATACCTGTCACTTAGGTGTTTATCGGCGTTCTCTAATCTCAGCAATTAATGGTTTCCGTCCGGGGTTTGAAGGCAGTCAGGACTATGACTTAGTGTTAAGAGTAACTGAAAAAACTAAAAATATTTTTCATATTCCCAAAATTCTCTATCACTGGCGAATTCATAGTCAGTCTGTGGCTAGTGGATCTGAGGCTAAACCTTATGCCTATCAAGCTGCGGAGAAGGCATTAAATGAAGCGTTAATTCGTCGTCAGGAATTAGGGCAGGTAATCGGCGTGCCGGGTTATCTAGGACACTATTGCATTCGCTACGCTCTACCATCGCATCCGAGGATTAGTATTATCATTCCTACCCGTGACTTAAGTGTAGATCTAGATAAATGCTTAGCATCTATTTTTACTAAAAGTACATACTCAAATTATGAAGTATTGGTTATTGACAATAATAGCGTTGAAGCAAGCACGGCTGAAGTACTAGATCGATGGACAAAAACAGAGCCAACTCGATTCCGCCATTTAGCCTTCAAACAGCCTTTCAACTTTTCAAAATTGAATAACTATGCAGTTAGCAACACACAGAGTGAATTGATTGTGTTTCTAAATAATGATACTGAAGTTATTACACCCGACTGGCTAGAAGCAATGGCCGAACAAGCACAGAGACCGACAATTGGTGCTGTGGGCTGTTTATTGTTGTATCCCAACGAGACTATTCAACATGCGGGGATCGTGCTGGGATTGGGTGGGGTTGCAGGTCACGGCAATCATTATGCCTCATCAAGTAACCCTGGTTATTTTGGGCAATTAATTAGCATTAGCAATTTTTCGGCAGTCACAGCAGCTTGTTTGATGTGTCGCCGGGAAGTTTTTGACGAGGTTGGTGGGTTTGATGAAGTTTTGTCGATCGCGTTTAATGATGTTGACCTGTGTTTAAAGATGAAGCAAGCTGGCTATCATAACGTCTATCTGCCGCACGCACGACTTTATCATTATGAGTCAAAGAGTCGGGGTTATGAAAATACGACTGAAAAGCAATTAAGGTTCAAGCAAGAGACAGCCCACATCCGCAATAAATGGGGAGATTCGATCAACAACGATCCTTGCTACAACCCTCACTTAAGCAGAACCAGTTCAGATTATAGTCTCAATGTGTAATAAACCTGTCCGAAATATGGGCAATCCGAACACGATCGGTTCTGGGTAAAATCAAACATAGGTTGGATGGAAATTAGTAAATTTTGGAAACTTCGCCTAACTTTACTCAAATTTAGGCACAGGCTAAATTTTTTGCCCCGTAGCCCTATTTCACTTCGTCAAATTAGCTTCAGATTGCGGCATCTTGCCTCAGATCACAGCTATTTCCACTGGCGCACACAAAATTCCCCTCGCCCTGTCGATCTCTACAGACTTGCTGAAACAATCGAATTCTTGCCGCATCAACCCTTAATTAGTGTAATTATGCCTGTGTGCGACACTCCAGAGTTGTTTGTGCGAGAATCGATCGAATCAGTAATCGCTCAAATCTATCCCAATTGGGAGCTGTGGATTGTTAATGATGCCGCGACGGAGCCGCACATGCGTGAATTGTTGGAGTCTTACCAAGCCCAAGATCGACGGATTAAAGCAATATTTCTGGCAACTAACGATCGGTTTAACTCAGCATTAAAATTAGCAACTGGAGAGTTTATTGCCTTACTAGATTGTCAAGATCTGCTGACTCCTGATGCACTTTATGAAGTCGCACTGTTAGTCAATCGTCACCCCGAAGCAGATATGATTTATTCTGATGAGGATAAGGTTGACGATCGAGGTAAATTCAAAGACCCATTTTTTAAGCCAGATTGGTGCCCAGATTCCTTCTTGTCAAGAATGTACACCAGTAATCTAGGCGTTTATCGCCGCGCACTGATTGAAGAGATCGGTAGTTTTCGACCCAGTTTTGCGGAGAGTCAAGTCTATGATTTTGTGCTGCGGTTCACCGAAAAAACCGATCGCATCTTGCACATTGCTAAAATTTTATATCATCGGCGCAGCGATAGTAATTCTAATTTTAACCAACTCGATCGAGCGCATTTTGCTGGAAATAATGTGAAAAAAGCTGTAGAAGAAGCTTTGCAAAGACGTGGAGAAGTTGGTCGGGTGATGCCGATAGATTTGTGTCCTAATTATCATCTAATTCGTTATCAAATCTGCGAATTTAAGCTCGTTACAATTATCATCCCTACTAAAGATTTAGGTGCGGTACTCGATCGATGTCTGACTTCAATTTTTGAAAAAACTACTTATCCGAATTATGAGGTTTTAGTAGTAGATAATGGCAGTACCGACCCATTAACTTTTGCTATATTTGATGATTGGCTCGATCGAGAGCCAACCAGATTTAGATCTCAAGTTCTGGATATTCCATTTAATTATTCAACTTTAAATAACTATGCCGTTCGACAATCTCAGGGTGATTATTTATTATTTTTAAATAACGACACAGAAGTAATTGCCGCCGACTGGTTAGATGCAATGGTCGAACAAGCTCAACGCCCTCAAATTGGCGCAGTAGGCGTTCGCTTACTCTATCCAGATGGGACACTGCAACATGCAGGGGTAACTGCTGGCATAGCTGGTATAGCAGGTCATAGCCATAAACATTTTCCTGGCAATGCGTTGGGATATTTTGCACAGATTCAGACTATTAATAACTACTCTGCTGTAACTGCTGCTTGTTTAATGTGCCGACGTGATGTATTTCTCCAAGTTGGTGGATTCGAGGAAGATTTACCAGTTGCCTTAAATGATATCGATCTCTGTTTTAAACTATTAGCACAGGGATATCGGAATATTTATCTGCCTCATGTCACCCTTTATCATTATGAATCAAAGAGTCGGGGTTATGAAGATACACCTGAAAAACAAGCTAGATTTTCACGAGAAGTGCTGTATATTCAGACTAAATGGCACAGCATTATTGCTAACGATCCTTGCTATAATCCAAATTTGACCAGAAAGAGAGAGGACTATAGTTTAAATTTATAATAATATCTAATTTTATCGCTCTGATGAACCAGATTCTGAAAATATGCTATTAGATCGACAATCACCA
>JBJOOY010000069.1:0-3289 GCA_046051065.1 Cyanobacteriota bacterium | reverse complement strand
CAAAACTAACAATCTACCCGTTATCCCTGCGCCAATCTTTGCTTTGCTTGTTGCCAGAGAGTTTCTAATTCAGTAATTGTATAATCGGTCAGCGGTCGATCGATATATCGTTCCATCTGCTGGATCCGATCGATAAACCGTTGATTGGTACCACTTAATCCAGCCTCAGGATCGAGCTTAAACCAGCGCGCAAGGTTGACGACAGTAAATAATAAATCTCCCAGCTCAGCTTCTTGATGAGCGATATCGGGGGTAGCCAGTGCTGACTTAAATTCCCCCAATTCCTCTTCAAACTTTTCCCATACCCCATCCACATTTTCCCATTCAAACCCCATTGCTGCGGCTTTATTCGAGATTTTCATCGCCGCAGTTAGGGGTGGTAATTTCTCTGTATAGCTATTTAATTTATCACTGAGTAATTCGGTAGTTTGACCTTTTTCGATCGCTTTGATTTGCTCCCAATTGGCTTGAGCCTCGGCTACATCTGACACTCGCACCTCCCCAAACACATGCGGATGACGGCGGATTAATTTCTCTTCAATCCCCCGAGCAACATCCTCCAGTGTAAATTGTCCTGCTTCACTGGCAATTTGGGTTTGTAAGACTACTTGCAACAATAGATCGCCTAATTCTGACACAATCGCTGCTCGATCGCCACTCCGAATTGCGTGTACCGCTTCATAAGCTTCCTCGACGATATATGGAGTCAAACTCGCTTGTGTCTGTGCCAAATCCCACGGACAACCAACCACCGGATCGCGTAGCTTAGCCACAACATCGATTAATGCTTGAAGTGATGCGAGGATTACTGTAGAGTCGGGATTTACCATCTGGTTATTCGGGTCGATGTCCCTTTTAGTTTAAACAGATTTGGTAATTGTCGGAGAGCCATTAGTTTTTGGAAACAGATAAAAACCAGAGAGTTCCCGTGCTCATTATTTAATCCACCCACTTGCTCATTGCGATCGCGGCATTTTGTCCGCCAAATCCAAAACTCAAACATAGTAAGTTATTGACATCAGTATAACGGGGACTAATTACTAAATCGAGATCGAATTCTGGATCCTTTAATCCCACGCATGGCGGTAAGGTTTGAGTCAAGATCGATTGTAAACATATAGCGATTCCCACCGCTCCAGATGCCCCTAATGTGTGCCCAGTGGCACCCTTAGTCGAACTTATTGCCACTCCATCGGGGAAAATTTGCTGAATTAATTGGCTTTCCCGTCGATCGTTGAGTGATGTCCCGGTACCGTGTGCATGAACATAATCGATATCGGTAGGTTTGAGGTGAGATCGATCTAGACAATCCTCAATTGCCTGCCGCGCCGCAGTTCCGGCTAAATCCATCGCACACTCGTGATAAGCATCACTCGTTAGTCCGAAGTCTAATACTTCCCCATAGATCTTGGCACCTCGCGCCCGAGCTAATGCCACAGTCTCTAAGATAAATACAGCGCCTGCTTCGCCTAAGACTAACCCTTCCCGTCGTCGATCGAATGGATAACAGCCAGTTTTAGCCAACGCACCCATCTGAGTAAAACCAGCGATCGTTAATGGCGTAATCGGCGCTTCCACTGCACCCGCAATCACCCGCTGGCAGGCTTCAGCCCGAATCAAATTAGCAGCTTGCGCAATCGACCAAATTCCCGTCGCACAAGCTGCCATCGGCGCTAATAGAGCCGACTGAGTGCCAATATATCTAGCAGTTGCGATCGCTGGACTATGGGGTAGATTACCTAACCAATCAGTCAGATCTGGTTGATGAGTGGAATGCGCTGCAAACCTTTCCCACTGTGATTGACAGCCACGACTCGAACCGATGACGACCCCACAATCGGGCAATGGCAAGCCCAACCCTGCATCCACACAGGCTTGAGCGATAACAGTATGAGTGAGATCGATAACATGTTGGGGCTGTTTCTCGATCGTGGCTAATGGCAAAAATGGTAAATCGACGAAAGGTTGACTTAACTCAATCGCCGATTTACCTGTTAGTAAACTAGACCAAGTATCAGCCAGATTTCCCAATCCAGATCTAAATCCAATCCCCGTAATCGCAATCCGCATTTACTCACATCTTGGATCGAAACAAAGTGGCTAGTGGCTGGTGGCTAGTTACTTACAAGATGTAAGCTTAAGCAACTAGGAACGTAGCGTAAATTATCAAGAACAACTCACTGTCCACTGTCCACTATCCACTGCTTACTATTTCTTCAGATTCTCAATCCCTTGAGTCACCTTAGCTGAAGTGATTTTATCACCCTGCTGGATCGTATCGATTACTTCTAGACCGCGAGTAATTTTGCCAAACACGGCATAGTTACCATCAAGGAAAGGGATGTCTGCGAGGGTAAAATAAAACTGTGAAGAAGCAGAATCAGGCGACTGAGATCTGGCCATGGCGATCGCACCGCGCTTATGCTGGAGTGCAGGAACATCTGTAATTACCTGACTATATACGATCGGCGCTGATGCGTTGCTAGGCTTAATTTCGAGTGGTACCGTCCGCTCCGTGCTCGATCCTTTGGGAACATATCCACCACTCCCATTTCCTTTCGGATCGCCACCTTGAACTACAAAAGGTTGAGGTTGTCTGACCACACGGTGGAACGTTAAGCCATCATAAAATTTATTTTGAACGAGTTCGACAAAGTTTCCGGCACTAATGGGGGCATTATTACCATCTAATTCGATCGTGATTTGTTTATTACCGTTAACGGTCATTAATACCGTAGCTTTACCATTAAGTCTGGGTAAACCAGGAAATTGATTATTACTAGGGGATTCGGGACTAGTAGTTGTTGGTGCTGGTGAAGTTGCAGGAGGTTGTTTTTGTTTAGGGCTTTCGCAACTGCCCAAGATCAGGGCACCCAAGAGACAACTAACTAAAATTAGGCGTTGAAATGGTATCTGCATTTATGTTGTTAATTCGGGGAATTAGGTAATTTTGTCAACTTAGTGTAAGCCGATCGATGCTTACTTTACCAGGACTGCCGATCTCAGACAGAGTTCCCTCGGATGTTCGAGATTACGCGATCGAGATTGGAGCAGCAAGCTTAAACTTTCAGTTTTCCAGCAGTATCGTAACGATAGATCGTTTCACCGTCAGCATTGATATTAACGCGCTCGATTTTGGCACCTAAGCTACGCATTTTTGCTTCGAGGTTGTCGTAACCTCGATCGAGATGATGTAACCCTTGCATGACTGTTTTGCCTTGAGCAGCTAAACCAGCGATGACCAGCGCCGCAGATGCGCGGAGATCTGTGGCGGTAACGGTTGCGCCAG
>JBJOOY010000068.1:0-6526 GCA_046051065.1 Cyanobacteriota bacterium | reverse complement strand
TACGTTGTTGGCTGTTGATGAGCATGAGTTGTTATTGCATCTGGCAATGGGGGCGCGGGGTGATGCTCCGGTGAATGTGGGGGTGCGATTGGGGGTGGACGAGTGTGTACCGCTGTTGGGGGCGATTGCCCGGGTTTATCTGCGGGGGTGCGAGGTGTTGGGGGCAAAGCTGCGATTGCGGGAGGTGATTGAGGGGTTGGGGTTGGAGGCTTTTTTGCAGGATGTGCTATGTTTAGGTGTCGATTTAACACAGAGGAGCACTGAGGCTGCACAAAGTGGCACCAAGGAAGATGTTTGTGGGCATCTGGGGGTGTGGCGGCAGCGGCAGGTGGGCTTGAGTTATGTGGGGGTGGCTGTACCGTTGGGACGGCTTAATTTATTACAGATGCGGAAGTTGGCGGAGGTAGTCAGTCGGTATGGGAGTGGGACGATTCGTTTGACTCCGTGGCAAAATGCGATCGTGTCTGATGTTCGGGATCAGGATGTTGATGTAGTGCGGGGGTTAATTGAGGAGTTGGGGTTGGGATGGGCGAATCCGGTGAATGGGTTGTTGATGGCTTGTGCTGGTGCGAGTGGCTGTCAGTTTGCGGCGGGGGATACTCAGAGGGATGCGATCGAATTAGCTCGGTATTTAGAGTCGCGGGTGACACTCGATCGACCTGTGAATATCCATTTCAGTGGGTGTGATAAGTCTTGCGCGCAACATTATCTAGCGGATATTTCGCTCTGGGGCTGTCCGAAAACGGCGGAACGAGTTGACGGATATCGGCTCTGTGTTGGTGGTGGTACGGACAAGTTTGGGCGGGAGGTATCGGATTATTTAACGCCTGAGGATGTGAAGTTGGCCATCGATCGACTGCTGCGTGCTTATCAGGAGCGGCGGACTAGTCCCCAAGAATCTGTTCGTGCTTTTACCGATCGTCAATCTTTAGCTCAATTGCAACAAGTATTACATGCTATCTGAATCTTCGACTGTGCAACTTCCACTCGACTATATCCGCGATGGTGCGGAAATTTATCGTCAATCTTTTGCAACAATTCGCGCTGAGGCAAAGTTAGACTGTCTGCCAGCCGATTTCGATAAGGTGGCAGTCCGATTGATCCATGCCTGTGGGATGATAGATATTGTCACCGATCTGGATTATTCGATCGATGCCGTGCGGGTGGGGCGAGCTGCTTTAGCTGCGGGTGCGCCGATTTTATGCGATGCACGGATGGTGGCAGATGGAGTGACGCGGAAACGATTGCCTGCCGATAATCGGGTGATTTGCTCGCTAGCAGATCCTCAGGTGTTAGATTTGGCAATTAAATTAGAGAATACTCGATCGGCTGCTGCTTTAGAATTGTGGCGACCGCACTTAGCTGGGGCAGTAGTGGCAATTGGGAATGCACCGACTGCACTATTTAGATTATTGGAATTGCTGGATCAGGGCGCACCAAAACCCGCATTAATTCTCGGCTTTCCAGTTGGATTTGTGGGAGCGATGGAGTCGAAGGCGGCATTAGCTGCCGATAGTCGGGGTGTACCTTTTCTGACAATCCACGGCAGACGCGGTGGTAGTGCGATGGCGGCGGCGGCGGTGAATGCACTGGCAATGGAGCAAGAGTAATGGTCGCAATTCAGACGGGAAGATTATATGGGATCGGTGTTGGCCCTGGCGACCCTGAGTTATTGACGCTTAAAGCTTTTCGGCTATTGCAATCGGCTCCAGTCATTGCTTATCAAGCCGCAAACGACCACGAGAGTATCGCTCGATCGATTGTTGCACCCTATTTGACTGGGCATCAAATCGAGGTCTGTTTTCATTTCCCCCGTGCCCTCGATCCGCAAGCGGCAAATGAGTTATACACAGACGCAATTACACCGATCGAGACTCATTTAGCTGCGGGTCTGGATGTGGTGGTATTATGTGCGGG
Source organism: Cyanobacteriota bacterium (assembly GCA_046051065.1). GTDB lineage: Bacteria > Cyanobacteriota > Cyanobacteriia > Cyanobacteriales > Chamaesiphonaceae > Chamaesiphon. The sequence continues at coordinate 4,609 of JBJOOY010000068.1, read as the reverse complement.
CGATCCATTATTTTATGGATCTTTCATGTATTTATTTACGCGGTTAGCCGATCGATATATTACGGAAGTCGTACCGGGGATATCTTCGCCGATGGCAGCCGCAGCGGCGATTGGTACGCCGATCTGTTATCAAAATGATGTTTTTAGCGTACTCGCAGCAACTTTACCCGCAGAGGTATTAAGAGCGCAATTAATTAATGCCGATGCAGTAGCAATTATCAAGCTACGTCGTCATTTCGATAAGGTGCGACAGGTGTTAAGCAGTTTAGATCTTTTAGATCGGGCTAAGTATATCGAACGCGCAACATCAGTAGATCAACGAATTATCTCGATCAAAGATGTCGATCCGCGCAATGTCCCTTATTTTTCACTGATTATCATTCCCAGTGAGACACAATTGTAAACCGATCGCAGGTTTATTTAGATTTACTACCGATCGAAGCTGCTACTTCTACTTCTACTGTTTCAGCCAAAGACTGCGAACTACGATCGACAATTTCCACTCCAGTCAATTTCCGCCAAATATAGTCGCGGTTGAGGATAGTAATAATGCTGATAAAAGTCAGTGAAACTCCAAACCATTGCAACGAATCGAGCGTTTCACCCAGATACAAGCTGCCAAATAACAGGGCAAATACTGGAGTTAAAAAAGTTAACGAACTCAGACTAGTGAGATTGCCTTGAGCGGCAAAATAGAAAAATAAACCATAAGAAATCGCACTACCGAATACCGTAGCATAACCGATCGCCAGCCAGCCAGTACCGTCTATTTCTGTCCATTGATGAGACTCCCACAGCAACGAACCGATTGTTAACGGAATGCCCCCAATTATCATGTGCCAGCCTACTGCTACCACCGGATCGGCATATTTAACGATAAACCGAATTAACACCGTGCCGATCGCCATCGAGAGGGCAGCTAAGATCATCAACCATTCACCTCGATCGAATAATCCAGCTAGATCGATGTGGCTGGTCGCTGGACTGGTAATAAGTTGACTCAACCATTCCGCAGGTACCGCAATACAACTAATTCCTAAGCACCCGATTAATAAGCCACTAATCCCAATTACGCCAATTCGCTCCTGAAATAGCCAAGCGGAGAGGACTGCGACGGCTAATGGCTGTGAATCGATTGTTACAGAACCAAGACCTGCCGTAGTTCGGACTAATCCAGTCGCTAAAAATCCTTGAAATAATGTACCGTCGATCGCGGCAAATAGACCAATCCACAACCATGCTTGCCAGCCTTGCGGTTGAGGTCGTTTGGTCATGATCGCAAACATGAGCACGATTGCCCCAGCGGGGAGCAGCCGCATTGCTGCGATAAATAGGGGAGTAGTATGAGGCAGTACTCCTTTCATTGCCACCATTGCTGTGCCCCACAGGAAAAAGGGCGCGATTAACAAGATCGATGTTAAACTGAGTAAAGATGAGGACTGTTTTAACTGCATGAATACTTAGAATTGCGGCTCTTAACAGATTGTATATTTTCTTTACAAAGTCTGCTAGTTATTCGAGATCGATTGCTAGCTCCAGTCTATCGATTGACAACCGATCGAATCGTCTCATTTGATGAAATCTGCCGATCTTAGGCTGAGTAGTTACAGCTACATTAGGTTTTTTCTAACACACTAGCTCCATTTTTCTTCGGAGTCACGACAGCCGTTTCAATGGAGAAAATCCCGTGGAGACGACCGATCTCATGACAAGCTTTGATGATCCGTTCTCTGGTCTTAGAGCGACATTCGATCGCATCGAGTAAAACTTCGATCGAGTGAGTGGGGATGCTTTTAAGCTCCTGCTTCAACAACTCAATTTGCTTGTCCTCTGTCGTTGTTGACATCTGCTGTTCGATCATATTACGCAAATCGTTATCAGCGCCAATATTGCTAATGATATTGTTGAATTTTTCCAAGTCCTCATGAAAGCCAACGATCTGACTGTGAAGCATTTCTATTACTACGACTCTAGTCCGAGGGCGTTCGCTTTCGTCTACGACAATGAGTGAGTCAATCGCCCGAATATACCAAGATCTAGCCTGTCTTTCACCGTATCCAAAGCGGTTACGGAACGTCGTTTGTGTTTCGTTTCGCGATAACCCTCGCTTAACACAATATAAAATATAATCTAGTCTCTGATCGATCTCTTCTTGGGTGAGGATCTTCAGGTAATCTTGTTCCTGTGTATTATCCATAATTTAGTTTCCTCCGCACAGTTGTTAGTTACTGTTATTTTCTCATGCTTAATGGTGGTTGAGTAATATTGGAGATAATGTGCTGAATTTAGTGGCGGTTGCCTAGATTTGGCGTATATGAGGATCGGACAAATACTTTCCCAGGAGATCTAATGAGTACCGACTGTTCGATCGTATAAATCATGAACACTCTCAATCATTTTGGTGATATTAAATTCATTTAAGAACTTTTTACGACTCATTTCACCCATTCTCTTTCTGATCGCACTCGATTCAATTAAATCGCTTAAGGCTTTAGCCAATGCCATTGAATCTTGATGAGGAACCAACCAACCATTTATACCAGATTCTACTTGTTCGTAAATACCATTGACATCTGTAGCGACAATAGGTAGTCCCGCACGCATCGCTTCCAGAATACTAATCGGGAAGCCTTCATAATGAGTAGAAAGAACAAATATTTGAGATTGACTCAATAGTTGTGGTACGTCAGTTCTGTCACCTAGAAAGTTGATTTGACGATCGACTCCAATGCTCACTGCAAATGCTTTTGCCTGTTCGAGATCTACGCCAGATCCAACAAAGTCTAAAGATACTTCCCGATCTAATGTAGCGATCGCCTGGATTAAGCTTAATTGATCTTTTTGTTTATTGTCGAATCTAGCAACCATGATTAATCGAGGTGGGTTCTGCTCGGGGCTTGCAGGTAGGAGATCCACATCTTCCGCACCATTATAAATAACCAGCGCCTTGTCTTGATCGAAAATTTTCTGCTTGATGCCGACATCATAATCACTTTGACAAACACAGATGTTAGTAGTAGTCAGCGGAGCAATTAATTTTTCAAAGATTAAGGCAATCGTTCGCATCACCAACGGTGCTCTTTCATCAAAGCCCCAGCCGTGCACTGTAAACAGTACGGGGATGTTGTAAAATTTGCCACTCAATCTAGCAATTATGCCAGGTTTACTACTATGTGCGTGAATTAAGTCTGGTTTGAGCTGTTTGACTAAAGCCATAAATTCTTGTAAAGCTTTGAGATCTTTAACCAGATTAATACTCCGCTTCAAACTGGGAATAATATGAACTTCGATCTTGAATGAATCAGCAATTTCACTCAAGTAGCCTACAGAACCAACCGCTAAATGGACTTCATATCGATCGTGTGAATATTTCATCAAGTCAGCTAAATGCTTTTGTGCTCCACCAAGCTGAGATAATGTAATTAAGTATAATACTACTTTTTTTTTAGAAGTATAATTCATATTAAATTGGCTCTCCCGCAGTTGTGGTGATAAGTTTGGCTTATTGAAATTGGCGAAGCTAATTTTCATCAGCCAAGCTGATCCTGATAATGGTTTCAGTAAAAACTTATCTGTGCAATAGTTTCATCTATTTCTGTCTGACTATTGGCAGTAAAATTTCAGCCAATCTAATAGTAAAAATTAGGTAAAAGTTAAAATTGAGTAGATGGGGAAAATGTAGCGATCGCTACATTTTTCCCCATAAGCCCAGGAGAGCCGATTGGTATTGCTAGGAATTAACCAAATTACAATACAACTCTATATGTTCTGAAATTGTTCGATCGACATTAAAATCTGACGATCTAGTCTGCGCATTTCTCCCCATATTCTCTCGTAAGCTTGGATTATCAATCAATCTACTAACTTTTTCAGCTATTTCATCTTCAGATGATGGATCGATCAGAAATCCGCATTCATCACGATCTCCAACAACCTCTTTAACTCCAGGTACATTACTTACAATCACTGGTAACCCTGCTGCCATTCCTTCCACTACTGCCAACCCAAATCCTTCCCATAGCGATGTCTGAAGGAAAATATCTGCCTGTGCGAGAATATTCGGGATATCTTCTCTAAATCCTAAGAACTTAACTTTGTGTTCGATGTTAAGACTTGTAACTAAGTTTTTAAGCTCGATCTCTAAAACACCAGCACCAACAATCCAGTATTCAAAATCTCGATCGATGATTTTACTCATCGCGACAATCGCCGGCTTGTAATTTTTTTGTTCTACTAATCTTCCAACTGATACAATAATCGGAATCCCATGCTTACTCTCGATCGAATTGATCGTTTTATATGTATTAATATTAATACCATTATAAATAACCGACATTCTATCCGATAGCTTAGGTTGCCAATTATTCATCATCTTTAGCGTACCTTGACTGATACAAATAATTGCTCTGTAATTATTGTAAACCAAAGAATCAATTATTCTGCCAGTAAAAGTATTTACCCTCCTGTTAAGAGTGTTATGCTCCGTGGTAATTAGGATCGTTTTAATTCCTAATATTCTACAAAGAAATGGTACATATATCTGGGAAGGAAATAAATGCACATGAATTATATCCATTTCTTTCCATTGAGGTTGCTTCAAAAATAGCAT
>JBJOOY010000067.1:0-3061 GCA_046051065.1 Cyanobacteriota bacterium | reverse complement strand
CGAGATGGGTTCGTCGATTGATGAAATGTCCGATCGATCTAAACCCGAATATTTTAATGGTTCTACCGATCCGAGCGAACAACAATTCGATCGTCATCGTCAACTACTCCGTCAAATCATGTCCTCAGCTGGATTTAGTCGTCATCCATACGAGTGGTGGCATTTTTCGATCGGCGATCAACTTTGGGCTTGGTTAAATAATCAAGCCGATCCCCAGCACCCCCTTCCAGCTTATTATGGAAGAGCAATCTAGGAGATAGAGAATAGGGGATAGGGGATAGAAAATAAAAATTAGCAGTAGTTAAATACTGTCAACTGTCAACTGTTAACTGTTAACTAGCCACTAGGACATATCGCAAGAACTAGGGAATTGCTATAGATAAACCACAAATAACTAAAAACAAACAACAAATAACCAAAATCATGAGTGTATTTGTCTTATTATTTAATGCGCGAACAGATAACGAGGGAATTTATTCAACTCAGGTTGGCAGTCGAAATGTGATTTTAATGTTTGCCCAAGAAGATGATGCGGTACGGTATGCCGATCAGTTGGAAGCTGAGGATTTCCCCAAACCAACAGTAGAAGTCATCGATCCTCAAGAAATTCAGGAATTTTGTCAAGAATCTGATTATGACTGTATCCTCGTAACTGCTGAAATGTTAGTTACACCACCATCGCAAAATCTAGAAGAAACTGACTGGCAACCAGCCGCAAAACAGCAACCTCCCGTCGAAGAGGAGGGCGATAGTATCGATTTAGAGGCGATGCGAAAACGACTTGAGAAATTATTATAGATAGCAAATAATCGATCGATAATGACAAATAATCTAAAGACAAGGGGGCATTTATTAACCGAACAGGTGAATGTCAATAGTGCAAATCTCGATCGACTTAGTAGCCTAGAAATCGTAGATTTATTCAATCAAGAAGATATTAATACTTTACAAGCGATCGCTGGAGCCAGGCAAGAATTAGCAGCAGCGATCGATACAATTGCCGATTCACTCCGCCAAGGTGGTCGGTTATTTTATATTGGTGCGGGTACTAGCGGTCGATTGGGCGTACTCGATGCGGCTGAGTGTCCCCCCACATTCTGCACGCCACCAGAGCTAGTCCAGGGCATTCTCGCTGGGGGTGCTGGGGCATTAGTTAAAAGTTCGGAAGGGTTGGAAGATATCGCTAGCGATGGTGCCCAAGCAATGGCGGACAATCACATTGGTAAACATGATGTGGTAGTCGGAATTACGGCTGGGGGGACTACTCCCTACGTTCACGGCGCGATCGAGACTGCCAACCAGCGCGGGGCAACCACAATATTTATTGCTTGTGTGCCTGCAAATCAGGTCACTAGTCAGGCACAGATCGAGATTAGACTTCCGGTGGGGCCAGAGATTTTATCGGGTTCTACGCGCCTAAAATCGGGCACTGTCACCAAGATGGCTTTAAATATTTTGTCCACGGGGACGATGGTGAAGTTGGGGAAGGTTTACGGTAATCGGATGGTAGATGTGGCGGTGACTAATACCAAGTTACTCGATCGAGCCGTGCAAATGATTGAAGATTTGACTCAGTTAGATCGAGCTGCTGCTAACGAGCTATTGGATGCTAGCGGTCGATCGGTAAAAGTCGCTCTATTGATGCATTGGACTTGTGTCGATCGCGATCGAGCAGAAATAATTTTAGCAAATAATCAAGGGCAATTACGCGCAGCGGTAGATAGTGAAAAGTGAATAACTCTACCCAGCAACACCGAAAAAGACACTGTGCTATTCTAAGTCGAAATCTAGATTATCTGGGAATATTGGCAGGATTGGTAGATGAGATCCTAGCCCCAGCGTTGCCAGTCTCTATTCACAAACAGTTCCGACCGCAGTAATGGTGAGTAATTCAGTTAGCTATGATGCGGGGAAGAAAACCAAGGGGCGAAGACGTTTCATGATGGTGGATATATTAGTTGCATTTTTGATGCGTTGGGCTATTTTAGCCAACATCGCAAGCTACCAGAATTGTTTTAGATTTATTTATCGATTACATTAAGAGTGGATGTCACAAAAAGTTAGGGCATCCCTATTCTCTCAGTGCAAAACTGTTCACTTGGGTATTAAAATAGAGCTATTCTGTCTAAATAGTTATTATCCTGCATCGTTTCGGGTAATGGCATTAATTTGGAAGTAATTTGTATAGATTCAATATTCGTTTTTCATTTGCTTGTTAGGGGTCTCACCTATGCGTAGCCTCATGCAAAACAACACAATAAGAATATTGTGTATAAAAAATTACTTTTATTTAGCTGTTCTTATCAAATGAGGTTATGGGTAAATGGATCCAGCAAAACTCAAAACAGTCTCAGTTAGTCTTCCTTTTGGAATTGGTTCTGCTCAGTGGGAACCTGACCCTACAGAGCGGCGAGCAGCATGGTCACTCTATGTTGAATTAATGACTCGGATTGCTGTACAACCTCTTGAATTAGACCAAGGTCTTTTGGGAGAGTCTTTAACATCTTTGTATAGTTTATTTGAAACAACACGCGAGATTCTCAAAGCAGCAGGTCCAGGGGTAGGTGGATCATATTGGTCGGTGGGAGGAATTGCCATTGCTGTTTTGAATAATGGTCTACGTCCATTTCTGGCAAAATGGCATCCCATGCTGCAATTTTGGGAATCACAGCGTCCTCCGAATATTAGTGTAATAGAGCACGAAAGAAATTGGCATGAGGAATCGAATTTAAGAAATGAACTGGCGGAGCTTAGAAAACGCTTAGCACAGTACTCCGAAGCCTTAGCAAAAATTGCAGGAATAGATTTGTGATCGAGCACAATTGTCTTTTCAGTAGAGGAATTTCAAATGGCTACAATTTTTATTTCACATTCGTCAATCGATCAAGAATTCTCAGAACAGCTCTGTGAATTTCTGAGAGCCGTTGGACATGAACCATGGCTTGATAGCAGAAATGTTGAAGTAGGTGGGAATATTACAAGAGAAGTTCAAAATATGTCCCGTGATTCGGACTTCCTTGTATTACTTCTTACCCCAGCTTCCGCAAACTCTGAATGGGTT
>JBJOOY010000066.1:0-5891 GCA_046051065.1 Cyanobacteriota bacterium | reverse complement strand
TGAGTCATTAGAGTGCCATTAGACGAACGATGTTAGTATAATGGCGGCGATCGAATCGCCTCGGCTGGCTTTACCTGTGAGTCGATCGATCGCATACTTTTCCAGTCTCAGTTTGAGGCTTTTACCACTGCGGGAAAAATCCTCAATTTGCTTAACTTGTTACTAATGAGCTGGAGATGAGTTGAGGTAATAGGACTTCTAACTCTAAATTAGCAGCAGCGGCGGCGAGTAAATTAAGATCGTGTACATTGGGAAGATAAGGAAGACAACCTAGCACTGGTGTGCTTGTTAAAGATTGAATCAACTCGGCTGGAGCGAAGTTATCGATTTCTGTGGTGGAGAGGGGTTGATTGCAGTTGAGAACGATGCCCCGTAGTTCGACACCATATTGTTTGGCTAAAGCTACATTTGCTACTGCTAACCCGATCGCGCCTAGTTTGACTGGTACTACCAAAACTGCTGGTAACCGCCAATCTCTGGCTAAATCTGCCACAACTAATTCATTAGTTATCGGCGTACCCAATCCGCCGATCGCTTCTACCAAGACAAAGTCATATTGCGATCGCATTTGCCCTAGAGACTGCCAAGCTTTACCTAGATTAATATCTACCCCTGCCTTGGCTGCGGCGATCGGTGGTGCTAGTGGTGCGGCTAAATAAATCGGGTTGATATCTTCAGGCACTCGATCGAATAACTTGCCATAGAACTCTCGATCGCCTACACCGCACTGAATTGGCTTACAAATACCCCAATTCTGCTGCGGATGATACTTTTGCCCATAAGCTACTAAGGCTGCCGTTAAAATCGTTTTTCCGGCTTCTGTATCTGTACTGGTAATTAACAGCATTGGGTAATTCTAGTTAGCGCTTGGGTGTCGGTACTTGGATCGGGATACCTGGTGCATCCGATTTAGATGGAGAACCATTGGGAGTGGGCACATCGATCGGGATACCTGGGGACTCTGACGGCGGATTATTATTGGTATTGCCTGATTTTGGAGTCGATCTAGGTTGTGGATCTGCGGTAGCCGAACGGTTGCGTCGCTGGCGACGTGGTGTGGGAGTAGTCTGTTCGCTCTGTTCGCTATTAGTTACAATCCGGTTGCGTTTGCGCCGACGTGGTGTAGTGGTAGTAGTGTCTGCATCCACCCGAGCGCGTCTTCTTCTGCGAGGCGGGGGTACTGATTCAGTCGGCGCGTTATTGGGAAATGTTGTTGGTAGATCCGTTGGTGCTGGGGTGGGAATGGTAGTGGGTAGATCGCCAGGCGGGATGAGATTTGGGTTAGGACTAGTGGGGGGATTCGGATTGAGACCATTACCGCCGATCGGTACGGGGACGCTGACTGGTGGTACAGTCGTAGAATCAGTAGGTGGTGTGGTAACTCCGGCTGGAGGAATCGAGCCAGAAGATGGTGTGGTAGTTGGGGCGATCGGTGGTGGTGCGATGCCGACTTGTGTAACGCTGAGTTTGTAAGGGAATGATGTGCCAGTTAAACCTTTAATCGGGCGTAGCTCGATCGTTTGCTCGCCTGCTGTCGTAATTTGTCCGCGCCAACCAATCACTCGATCGGCTTGTGGATCGACTGGAACACCACTAGGTGAAAGAACCGACATTAGTACTTGAGTGGCTGCCGATTGGTTGGCACTTGGCGCGGGAGTACTCGTAATCGCACTGGGATTATTAGGATCGCTGGGAGTGCTAGTCGATGAGGTGGGTGGCGTAGCTAGCGAGCCATTTGGATCGGTTGCACCAGTAGGATTGGGAGTAGTTGAAGTGGAATTTTGACTGGCGATCGGCACTAGCTGAATATCTAGATTTTGCCCTTCGACTGCGGCGATCCGATATTTTACTGGAGTATTCGTCCCTACCGTTCCTTCGCGAATCACAGCGCGATCCATAATTGGCTGAATTAGTTCGCTCCCAACTACAGTGGGGCTGCGATCGGTAGGAAGTGTCGGAGCTGTTGGATTATTAAAGTCAGCCTGTTTGGGTGGCGTGTTATCTGTTTGACGGTGTAGTAAGAAACTAACCCCAAACCACGATAGCAAACCAGTCAGCAGCGCGATCGCCAAGCCTAGCGGAATAAAAACTTGAGGCTTTTCCCAAAAAGATTTGATATCGAGATTGGTGACTTCTGATTTGATGGGTGGAATGGGTTGAGAAGGTAGACTTGGTGGACTCGTTGTGGTAACAGGCTCTTGGATAGATGCGGGCAATTGGGTATTCGCGACTGCGATGTTTGGTAATTCTACGAACCGATTAGTATCCACTCTGTCTTCGACGATGGGATAATTCAAATCAGAATCGGTCGGTTCTGATGACTGGCAATCAGCAATTTGGAGATATTGCAGGTCTCGCTCGACCTCGAGTGCTGATTGATAGCGCTCTTGAGGTTGAGTTAACATGCGTTGAAGGAGACTGGCAAAGTCATCGCTAATCGGTGTCCACTTCCGCCAATCCCAGTTCAGTCGATCGCCTTCAAATAAAGCACTAGCTTCTTTTCCGGTCAATAAGACAATGGCGGTGACAGCTAACGAGTAAAGATCGCTATTAGGATAGATTTGTCCACCTCTGAGTTGTTCGGGGCAAGAGTATCCAGGTTGACCGATTTTAATCAAATCTTGGCTGAATGGATCTGCTTGCAATCGCTGAGCAAACTCAGTTACGACACCAAAATTGTTTAGTACGGGTAAGCGATCGCGATCGCGCAAGATAATATTTGCGGGTGAGATATCGCGGTGGATTGCACCCTTGCTGTGAATGTAGCCGATTGCAGGTAAAATTTGGAGCATAAACCGCCAAACTTCATCTTCACTGAATTTTGTGCCCGAATCCCGCCGCTGTTCGAGTAACTGTTGATATGTTTTGCCCTCTACATAGTCTCTCACTAAAAAGAGTCGATTTTGTTCTTCAAAAATTGCCCAGAAGCGCGGCACCTGGATATGATGGAGTTGATACAGGAGTGATGCCTGCTGTTTGAAAAATTCTTTAGCTCTGGCTACTGCTGCGGGAAATTGTTCGGTGGGAGTAAATTCTTCGATCGCACAATACTCATCAGTCCGATCATGACCTGCTGCTGTAGCAGTGCGCGCAATATCGGTGGCGAGATATATACGTCTGAATTCTCCCTCTCCAAGTATGTTGAGGATACGGTAACGTTGCTGCAAAAGAGTATCTGGGACAATTGGTGGCATTACGATGCGCTCGCTCAAATTACGGAGATTGAAACTAAATAGCTAACTCTCAGCTCTAAAGGTCAGAATTATTTTAGAGGGTATCTAAAGTTTCGATTGGATTGTTTCAATCTTATCAGCTATCCTACTATTTTCTGGAATACTGTGACAACTCTCCCCGCTAATTGTTAGAGTTCTAGTGCGATCTAACCCTAGTTTCGGACAGTTAAACGGACGCGATCCCCAAGCTGGAAATTCACGCCCGATCGGTTATGACTTTTTTTGTTGTCGGCGTTTGATAATTTTATCTATTTCAGGTCGATCGATATAGGGACTGAGAATTTTTAATGCTTGGGCTGGAACGGTAGAGTTGCTAATATATTGCTTGGTAATATTGCCTTGGCGGATGGTAATCTGCCATGGGGCATAGCCAACACCTTGAGATTTAGAATTAAAGGTCGTTTGTTGTCGATCGATCTGGACTTGAATTTTGACGTGAGGATAGTCATCAGTGCGCAGGCGGGCTGGCTTGTAAGTGCCAACTTGGATCGGTGTTTTGGCTAAGGTGTCTAAAAATTTACTCGTTACCGCAGTCGGAATTTTTACTGCGGTTGTTTTTTGTTGATGAATCCCACCTGCACCATAACCACCGATCGCCACATAAGCGTTACCGACAAATTGCTGCTGTTGTCGTTGTAACTTATAATGACGTAGCACTGGAGTGATATCTGAGTATCCATTCCAGTCATTGTAAATTTCGATCGTTTGTCCCCGGGTTACTGTCGCTAAACTCGGTGCAGCTAGCTGGGGCTGGCTTAGTGCGGGTGGATCGGTGATTGAGTGGCTGCAACTACTACAAAGCAGTAACAACAAAGGTAATAGTTTTTTGCACATAAACTAGAGTAAAGCTATCTCGTAACTGTTAATCTTACAAGATTGACCTTGTTACTGGTTTAGATGCATTTTAAGTCGAGCAGCAAGGCAAAAATCTCTGTAACACTGAACTCGATCTCGGATGGTAGATATAATAATCTACCAAATTCGATCGATGACTGTCATCGAAAACCTCCGAGAAACCCCATCTGTTTTATTTACGGCGAGATCAATGTCAAAAGCCAAATCTACGGATGTTAGCGCTAAGCTTCGGCAGGGTAAGTATCAACGTCTGGCGATCGGGATGGATTAGGAGCGGTTATTTCCAAGCTACATAAGGTAATTTAGCTGCTGTTGCTTTGGTCTGAGTGGCGTTGGCGACCAATTGTCCGCAGGCATCCCATGTCCCATTAGTGAGTTGCTGACGAAAGCCTTCGCCGATTGATAGTGGGGCTGTAAAGTCCCCACATTGCACCTGTAAGGCGACTAGGTCGATTGTAATTGGGGTTTTGGAGTCAGACGTTATAATCTCTTGCAGGCGGGTCGTAGTGGCGGAATCTGCTGTTAGACAGGGAATGCCCATTGCGACACAATTACCGAAGAAGATTTCGGAGTAGCTTTCGCCGACGATCGCTTGAATGCCCCATTTAGCCAGTGCTTGGGGTGCATGTTCGCGACTGGAGCCACAGCCAAAGTTGCTATTGACGACGAGGATCTTTGCGCCTTGGAATTGTGGTAAGTCGAAGGGGTGTTTGCCTTGTAGTTGAGCGCGATCGTCTTCAAACACGTTGGCACCTAAGCCATCGAAGGTGACGCAGCGGAGGAAACGGGCGGGGATAATTCGATCGGTGTCGATGTCGTTCCCAGTGAGGGGGATTCCGGTGCTGGAGATGGAGGATATTTTAGACATTTTGCTTCGTTTGGGTGTTTATTTAACACAGAGGGGCACGGAGGTTACACAGAAATACACTGAGGGATCGATCTGTGGGTGGGTTAGATCTATTGCAAGATCGCTTCGGCTTCGATTTCGACTAGGATGTCGGGGGAGATCAGGCGGCTGACTTCTACCATTGCTGTGGTGGGGAGGATTTCGCTAAAGAATTCGCCGTGGGCTTCACCGATTTCTTCCCAGTCGTCGATGTTGGTGCAGTAGATGCGGGTGCGTACTACGTCTTTGAGGCTAGCTCCGGCTTGCTGGAGCGCGGATTCGATGTTGAGGATGATTTGTTTGGTTTGGGCGTAGGAGTCGCCGATTCCGACTAGTTCGCCTGCGGCGTTAGATGCGGTGGTACCGGAGACGTGGATGGTGTTACCGATTTTGACGGCGCGGGAATAACCGATGATGGGTTCCCATTTGGAGCCTGTGGAGATGTTTTGACGTTGGGTCATATTTATTATAAGTTGTAGTCTTGAGGACAATGATATATTAGCGATCGAGTGTTGTTTTCCACCAGCATTATGAATTTTAAATCGATCGGTTACATGGCATTATCTTCTCGGTTAGTGTTAGGTACATTCATTGGTTGGTTTTATTTGACTGAAGGTGCAATCGCGGATACTTTAACCACAAAACAATTTAGAATTGATATTCAGAGAAATTGTGCGGAAGGTAATGTGACTTGCGATCGAGTCTCGTATCGAGGTAAGGATTTGAAAACTGGAAAATCTATTCAGCTATCGGGTAGAACTATGCACACTAAGTGCGCTGATGGTGTCACTCCTTGTCGATTTATCGGTTATGAATTCCGCAATCGAGATTATCGCTATATCGTCACCGAATACGGTAATCTCGACATCTATCGGGGTAAGCAATTAATTTTATCTCAACCGGGTACTTGGGAAAAA
>JBJOOY010000065.1:0-3373 GCA_046051065.1 Cyanobacteriota bacterium | reverse complement strand
TATTATCTTTGGTAAGGGAATCTCGACTGTTGGTTGTTTGGTAGATCTGGCAGAAGAAACTGGTATCATCGCTCGCCGAGGTGCTTGGTATAGTTTTGATGGTGATAATCTCGCTCAAGGTCGTGATAACACAGTCAAGTACATGGAAGAGAATGCTGAGTTTGTGGCCAAAGTCGAAAAACTAGTGTTAGATAAACTCAACACTGGCACGACTGTTTCGGCAAATATGCTCAAACAAGCAGAGGGAGAGGAAGAAGATGATGATGAGGCTGCTGAGACAGAAGAATAAATTCACAGATTGAGTTGAGCCTGAAAGTTAAATTACTTTTTTAATTCACCTTACAGGCTTATTTTTTATGATCGATCGAACTTAATCGTACCCTAATCCAATAACATCCCTGAATCTTTGCGGATGTGCAGTCATTAAAACTATCGCGATCAGAGTGCTTCGATGATCGCAACATTAGCCGCTGGAAACTCATATTTATCGAGATCGCTGACACTCACCCAGCGAATTTCGTCACACTCGATCGGTTGAGGAATTCCACTGATATGCTGACAATTGTGAACGATGAGCGTAATTTGAAAAGCTGGATAAGTATGTTCGATCGAAATTAAACGATCTCCTACCACAATCTCGATCCCTAATTCCTCCCGAATCTCTCGCACGATACAATCAACTACCGTTTCCCCAGCTTCAATTTTACCACCAGGAAACTCCCACAGTCCCCCCATCGCGCCACCTAGCTTGCGTTTATCGATCAGGATTTGTCCAGATTCATTCCAGATGACAGCAGCGCCGATGTGTTTGTGAGGTAAAGTAGAAGTCAAAATTTAGATAGGATAGTAGATAGCGACTCAATCTAATGTAGCAGATGGTTAAATCGATCGATGCGAAATACAGCTAGAGATTAATCGAGAGTCGTATTGCACCGATTTTATGAATAATAGACTTCTTGTTTCAGTCCCTGTAAAGGTTTGAGTTCGATTTTGATGATCTTGGTAAGGTTTTTGGTTATGTGTTGAAAATTGGTTTCAATCCCTGAAAGGGCATGAGGTCGGTTTCAATAATTGTTAACGTGCAGGCAGGAAGTCCAGCATTCTAACGCTTCGGTCAAGAGTTGCCTTGTCCGGTAATCTGTCGCATGAGGAGATCTAATTTAGCATCTAGCGAGTCAAACCTTTTGAATATCCCCGTTAGTTGTTAGCTGGCGGGGATACTCTTAATTTTATAGCTAAATTAAAAATTGTAAATTTGCACTCGATCAAATCTAGCTATAAAAAAACCCGCTGATGCGGGCTACAAATAGTTATGAAGCTAAATATTCACCGATATCAGCTTTGCGTTTGCGGAGTTTAGCAATTGCTTCTCGTTCGATTTGACGCACTCGCTCACGGCTAATATTCAGTAAATCACCAATTTTTGCCAAGGTAAGCGGTTGAGTATCTTTCAAGCCAAACCGGAGTGTGAGTACTTGCTGCTGTTGAGGAGTAAGTTCTGCCATCATCCGCTCTAAGTCTACTTGGAGCGATGAGTTGGTCACATACTCCTCTGGGGAAATTCCCGGATCCTCAAGTAAATCGCCCAATTCGGTGTCTTGATTGTCACCCACCCGTAAATCGAGAGAGAGGGGCTGACGCGCCCGTTCTAGATACTCTCTGACTTGTTTGGGTGTCAATTCCAACTCTGTTGCCAGCTCATTAATCGTCGCTGCACGCCCGAATTGTTGAGCGAGCGCGCGTTGAGCTTTCTTGATCTTATTTAATTTCTCGGTGATGTGGATTGGCAGCCGGATGGCACGAGCTTTTTCGGCAATAGCACGAGTAATCGCTTGACGGATCCACCAATAAGCATAGGTAGAAAAGCGATAACCTTTGCTAGGGTCGAATTTCTCGACTCCACGTTGCATCCCAATCGTCCCTTCTTGAATTAGATCTAACAGATCGATATTGCGCTTGATGTATTTCTTGGCAACAGATACTACTAATCGCAGATTAGCTTCTACCATGCGACGTTTAGCATTCTCTCCAGCAGAAATTGTTTTTTGCAACAACAGTGGATCGACATTATTTGCAGCAGCAGCCCATTCAGTCAAACTTGGCTCGCGCCCCAGTTCTTCTGTAAGAGAATTTTTGACTGCTACTAGGGCAACCAACTGCTGTACCTGCTTACCATACAGGATTTCCTGTTCGTGGGTGAGCAGGGGCACGCGCCCAATTTCACGGAGGTAGGTACGGACAGTATCAGTTGATGCTTGAGCAGTTTTCATGACTCTGGCTAAAATATAGGGGGAATTTAGATGTAAAATCTCTTTGGCACGGCGTCTCTATCGGCGAAGCGTTTGCTTCAGCACCAGGAGAATTGCAGTAACCTATGGCTATGGACAGTTGACAGCCAATGGCTGATCGCTGTTGCCGTAGTAAAATTGACTGCTCTTGGTTCTCAAGTCTACTTGTACCCTAGTTCTAATAATCTTAACATTTCTAAACATTATCTGACTATTTTTTTTTATCATCAGCTAATTGGCGGAGCAGTTGGACTCTCAGCACCTAGAGTCCAACTTCAATTCGGTATTTACACCCTGTTGTGTACCGATAACCTCACAAATTTAGATATTCATCAGTTCACAGGATAATAAATGTTAGGCTGTGCGGGAGCAGTCCAGATAACACTATTTTAAAGATATTAGAATATACATGCAGACACTTTGGCTAGTCCGTCATGCCCAGAGATTGGACTTTGTCCGACCAGAATGGTTTGAGACAGCAACTTATCCATACGATCCTCCACTTTCTGTTGAGGGTTTGGCTCGATCGATTGTCATCGCCGAACGATTGAGTCAATTATCGATCGATCTGATTTTTACTTCTCCTTTCCTACGTACAATTCAAACGGTAGATCCGCTAGCACAAAAGCTAGGACTGCCGATTCGGTTGGAATGGGGCTTGTGTGAGTGGCTGTGCCAAGATTGGACATCAGCTTTACCAGAAACTACGCCGCTCGATACATTGATGATTGATTATCCAAATATTGACTCTGCTTATCAGTCTCTAGTTATACCCTGCTATCCTGAAACTCAAGCGGAACTAGATGCACGTATTCATATATTAACACAAAAGTTAGTCTGCTCCCATTCTCAAAATATGCTAGCGATCGCGCACAAGGGTTCGGTATTAGGTATTGCTGCCGCATTGACTGGTGACGATGTCTGGCGGACTTACGATTTACCCTGTGGCGCTATCATTAAATTAGTTAGATCCGAACAGCGATGGCGCTCAAGTATCGTCGATTGGTAATCCATGCCGAAGTGCAGATAGTTTGGCTTGAGCTTGAGGATCGAGGGAGTTAAACAGAAACCGTCCTGAAGATTGT
>JBJOOY010000064.1:0-2698 GCA_046051065.1 Cyanobacteriota bacterium | reverse complement strand
AATTTAAGCTACAGCCCATCTACTAGTTCCAGTCTTCCTGTTCTTGATATTTCCGCGCTTTGACTTGATAAATTGGCTCTCGATCGTGCAACTCACGAGTTTTAGTAAATAATTCTTCCTCGGTGAGTTGCCATTTGACTAATAATCGATCGAGATTTGCTTGAATATCTACAGCACCGGGAAATCCTCGGTAGCGAATTCTCAGTCGAGCGAGTTCGGCTAGAGCCATCGGCTCCTGAGGATCGCTTTCCAATAGTCGATCGATAATCACTCGATCGATCTTTTCTTGTGGGTGTCGTTGTGGTAATTTACTCTGCTCTGCCATATTAAATTCTGAGTAACTTCCCATTTACGCAGATATCTATGCTTTGATATATTCTACCGCCAAACATCTAGTCCATGTTCATACTTCCATCAAATATTGTGCTATCGCAGCTTATCATCGACACTCCGAACACCGTTAAATTCTTCGCTCCATTCCTGCCTATACCTCCACTCGCAGTAGTTGCAGCCGAAAATGCGCCGATATTGCTCACGGGCATCCTCTTGAGTCTGGTGGTCATTTATTTAGCCAGTAAAATTGGTTCTGAAATTGCCAAACGATGGGATCTCCCGCCCGTGTTAGGGGATTTAGTTGCTGGAGTAGTTGTTGGCGTATCTGCCTTACACCTAATTGTGTTTCCCGATAGTGGTTTGTCAGCCGCAGATACTGGCATTATGTCTGTGTTGCGATCGATTTATCAACTTACGCCCGCCACTGCGAGTAATATATTTGAATCTCAAAGTGAAATCATCTCAGTCCTGTCAGAAATAGGTGTTATCGTACTCTTATTTGAAATCGGGTTAGAGTCAGATTTACGCCAGCTCAAACAAGTTGGCATGCAAGCGGTAGTTGTTGCTTGCGTGGGAGTTGCAGTACCATTTACCGCAGGTACGCTTGGCGCGATCGCGATCTTCGGCGTACCCACCATCCCTGCTATTTTCGCTGGAGCTGCTCTCACTGCTACTAGTATCGGGATTACTTCCAAGGTGCTATCTGAATTGGGACAACTTCAATCTAAGGAAGGTCAAATTATTGTCGGTGCGGCGGTGATTGATGATGTGCTGGGGATTATTGTGTTAGCTGTGGTTGCTAGTTTAGCCAAAACAGGTGAAATTGATGTGGGGCATGTTTTTAATCTAATTGTGAGTGCGACAGTATTCTTGGTTGGTTCGCTGTTGTTAGGTAGCCGTTTCAATCAAGCTTTTGTGAACGTGGTCGAAAAATTGGAAACCCGTGGCAGTATTGTGATGCCAGCGTTTATCTTTGCTTTCTTTATGGCATTTCTGGGCAATGCGATTCATCTAGAAGCGATTCTTGGTGCTTTTGTGGCGGGATTGGTGTTGGATGAAACTGACGTTAGGAATGAGTTGGATGCATTAGTCAAGCCGATTGCTGATTTGCTGGTGCCGATTTTCTTTGTTACGGTGGGCGCACGGGCAGATTTTGGCGTACTCAATCCGATGATTCCCGAGCATCGGAATGGATTGCTGATTGCTGGATTCTTAATCGTGGTGGCGATCGTTGGTAAACTGGTGACGGGTTGGGTAGTATTCGGACAACCAGGCATCAATCGACTTGCGATCGGTGTGGGCATGATTCCGCGTGGTGAAGTGGGGTTAGTGTTTGCTGGGATTGGTTCTGCCAGTGGCGCGCTCGATAAGCCACTAGAGATCGCCATCATTATGATGGTAATTCTGACCACATTTATCGCTCCACCATTGCTCAGGCTTGCTTTTAGTCCATCGATCGAGCCAAAATCTGAGACAGAGCCGATTGAATAGCAATCTCGTCCAGGTAAACCACCCGATAGTTATCTCGTCGGGTGGTTTTCTAGTAAGCTGGTTAATAGTTGCCAAGGCAATGATGACATCGATCGTTGATGGTGATACAACGATAATTGGCGGTGCTGAATTGATGTATGATATGGCGATAGCGAAGCGCTGCCTTGGCAGGTCGAGACGGATAAATATTATTGAGATTGGATAGCAGCTTTAGCTAGATTTAATAGTTAATCGATCCCAGAGCCTTACCAGCCAATCCTAACATCATCGCCTCCCCTGCCGAATCCTCAACTCCACAAGTTATTCCCCAACAACCGCTCCCATCTAATGTCGATCGAGTCGTCCCCAATGCGGCTGAAAATCTCTCGCTTCAGCAGGCTACACGCTACTTCCAAAGCAAATGGAAAGCAGCGCCCAACCAAGTTAGTTCACTTCAGTGCGTACTCGAAGTCAATGTTTTTAACCGCAGAGGAGCAAAGAGCGCAGAGAGCATAGAAAAAGCTAATCTAAGTAGTTGTGCAAAATTAATTGTATGTATACTCAAATGTATATTTAATTTCGCATAAGTACTTATAGTCTTTGAGTGGGAAAAGAGTAAGGCTGAAGCATGGCTTGACAATTAAGCAAATGCTAAAGTATTATTTAGTTAAGCATTTGCTTAATTATCTCTATGAGTCGATCGACTGCCAGTACGGACATTTTTCAAGCGATCGCCGATCCCACTCGGCGGGCGATTCTCGATCGGTTGCAGTGTGGCGAACAGCCTGTCAAGTACCTTGCTGAACCCTTTGCAATGTCTTTACCTGCCATTTCGCAACACTTGCAAATCCTATCCGCAGCGGGATTAGTGATCCAGTACCGCCGGGGACGACAG
>JBJOOY010000063.1:0-5824 GCA_046051065.1 Cyanobacteriota bacterium | reverse complement strand
AGGTGTCGTGCATACCACGGGTGGTTATAATCTCTACAGCCACATCACCACCAAGTGGATTTTCGATCTCAACGATACGGATGTCTACTGGTGTACCGCCGATGTGGGTTGGATTACCGGGCATAGTTATATCGTCTATGGGCCATTATCTAATGGTGCGACGACAGTAATGTACGAAGGGGTAACTCGTCCCTCGAAACCAGGCTGCACCTGGGATATCATCGAGAAATATGGGGTGACGATCTTTTATACTGCCCCAACTGCAATTCGCCTGTTTATTAAAATGGGCGACGAATTACCAAAGGCGCGAAATCTCTCATCGCTCCGGCTGCTGGGTACCGTCGGCGAACCGATCAATCCCGAAGCTTGGATGTGGTACCATCGCGTCATTGGCGGCGAAAAATGCCCGATCGTCGATACGTGGTGGCAAACTGAGACAGGGGGAATTATGATTACAGCTCTACCCGGGGCAATTCCGACGAAACCTGGTTCTGCAACTCGTCCCTTCCCAGGGATTGTCGCTGAAATTGTCGATCTCGATGGGAATACCGTCCCGACGAATAGTGGCGGGTATTTAGCGGTAAAATACCCCTGGCCAGGGATGATGCGGACGGTATATGGCGACGATGACAGGTACCGCAAGACCTACTGGGAACACATCGCACCCAAAGATGGCAAATACGTGTATTTTGCGGGGGATGGAGCGCGTCAGGACGCAGATGGTTACTTCTGGGTGATGGGTCGCATCGATGATGTTTTAAACGTGTCTGGGCACCGTCTGGGCACGATGGAAGTGGAATCTGCCTTGGTTTCACACCCTGCTGTGGCGGAGGCTGCTGTGGTCGGGAAACCGGATGAGATTAAGGGTGAAGAAATCGTTGCCTTTGTGACGCTAAATACTAACTATCCAGCGGGTGAAAATTTAGCTAAGGAGTTGAAACAGCACGTCGGGCAAGAGATTGGCGCGATCGCGCGTCCAGGTGAAATCCGCTTTACCGATGCTTTACCCAAAACTCGATCGGGTAAAATTATGCGGCGGTTATTACGCGATTTAGCCGCAGGAAAAGAGATATCTGGCGATACTTCAACCCTGGAAGATCGGGGGGTGTTGGATAAATTGCGAGGAAATGATTAGCTAAGTTAAGTGATGGCGCACGATCGATGATTTGTATTGTCTAAGTAGTGCGCTATTACCTAATATGCAAGTTAGATGTTTTAGAATAATAGACATCTGTATTTAACGATCGACGATGACTGACCAAGAATTACAACAATTAGTAGCGTCTAATGCTCGTACTATTCAAGCCATGTTGGAGCAACAAGAAACCAGTAGATTGCGACATCAAGAACAACTAGACGAAATTAGACAGGCGATGTTGCGATTAGAGAGGGTTGAGGAAGGGTTAATTAGCATGGTGGTAGCGATTGATGAAGATCGTCCAACGGTTTTGAGAAGATTAACCTCAATTGAAAACAAGGTCGATCGGATATTGGAAAAAGACAACGGAATTGGATAATTACTCGATCGAGCATTTATCCACGATGTTAAATCTGTTAAATTCTAACATTTGCAATCGTCATCCATTCGATCGTGAATATCGATTTAGGTAATGTTTTTCAGGAAAATAAAACATCAATGATTAGCGGTATGTTGCTATCACAATAAAACTTCACAATTTAAGATATTAACGTGTTAAAATTCCTACATACTCATTAGTGAGTATGTGCGAGATTTGAATCGATCGATCGGTTTTGATCGACCTAGTCAACTGCGGCTCAAGCACCTTCAACACGATCGAAACCATTGCCAGAATGAGGTTTGAGCCTTAGCGCACAATGTTCGCATTTTGGCACTTGAATGCCATTAAGCATTTACCCGTCCACATCGCGTCAAAATAAACATCCATGCGAAGCGACATCCATTCAACTGCTGTAATCGATCCTAGCCTCGAAGAACGGCTGGCTAAATTTGCGCGATCGCCTCAAACTGGAGTCTGGAATCATCTAGATAAACAGCAACTGATTAATGATATTCGCGATCGAATTAATGACCCCTACCAAATTCAACAGGGAGAACAGCCTTTTTGTGGCCCAGCTGCGGTAGTCTTCGAGCTGATTCGCAAGCAGCCCTATCGCTACATCGAGATCTGCCAAAGTTTATACGAGCATGGCAGTTTTGACGGAATGACCAAAAAAATTGTCGCAGCAGGGCGACTATGTCGCAGTTATGGCAATCTGCGGATGGCACAAGCTGATTGGATGCTCCTTGCCACTCTCCGCGACTGCGCGAATATCTTCGTCCCTGTTCATCCTAAAGCACCAAGAATTATCCGTGAATTTGGGGGAATGACTAAACCTTGGGAAGTTAATGGTTGGGTGCGAGAATTGCTCGGCTATGCTGTGACCAAATCCCATCCTACACCCCTGTGGAATGAATTTCGTGCCCTTCAAGAAGCGAATCATATTATTAATTCTGGTGGTGTGGCATTTGCACTGATCAACGATCAAGGTTTGTTAGGTAATAACTCTTTCATTGCCTCCCGTTTCTATCGGATTTATCCCAATCATTGGGTCACAATTGTGGGGAATATTTCGATCGCTGGTGCAGATGGTCAGCCGTTAGATTTACCAACTCAAAGTACTAAAAGAAATCGTGCTAGAATCAAATTTGATATTTATTCCTGGGGTCGAAAAATTCACGTCAATACCGATGTTAATACAATTAAAGATTACTTCTGGGGCGTAACGATCGGTAAATAAATGGCGCTCGGTTGATGATTAATTAACTAAACTACTTATTAGTATAGATTGCATGTCTCGCTCGCAACCATATCAACCATTATCGCTTAGAATACTGCATGGTTCTATTTCAGTTTCGATCGTTATCGCTCTGTTAACTGGATTTTTAATCTACAATAGTGTCGATCGAAGATTCGGCGATCTGCCACTACCCACAATCCCGAACAGTATTAGTATTCATAAGCTGTTTGGTAAATTATTTTTGCTAGTGCTCCCATTTTTTGCTATTTATAGTTTTGATGCAGGTCGCCATCGATTGATTCAATCAGATTCGATCGATCGGCTTAAAGATATCGATCGACCGATCTGGTGGTATACGTTGCATCGGATCGTGAATACTTTAATGTTGCTCGGGGCAACTTTAGCACTAGTTTCCGGTCGCCAGATGCAATCAGGTTGGATGAGCCAAGCTGAATTACACCCTTGGTATGTGCTTCATCTTATTTCTTGGCTATGGATCTTTGGCTGTCTGGCGCTGCATCTATTAACGATCGCTAGAATTGGTGGTGTACCACTGATGATGTCAATCTTTAGTTTTGCAGCTCGTCTGCAAGATCGACCAGCTAGATTGGTCAAATCTTTCCTGTTGTGGTTTTCGCCTCAATGGCTGATTAGTTGGTTGAAACACCATCTAACCATCCAAACAGCCAACATTATTTTATTACTAGTCGAAATAATCGTTATGGCTGGAATTGCCTTTGCTTGGATGACATTAATTATCCATCGCGGTTAATAAGCCTTACTTATCATTCCAACGGGAGTTAAGTTACTGACTCCCCAGCATGATAAGAACTACGTACCAACGGCCCAGAGCGAACACGATCGAAACCCAACTCGTGGGCGATTGTGCCCAATCGATCGAATTCTGCTGGAGTCCAATATTTGACAACTGGGAGATGTTCTACAGATGGGCGCATATATTGCCCTAATGTAACTCGATCGCACTCGATCGAGCGGAGATCTTGTAATGTCTCAATAATTTCCGCCTCCGTTTCACCATGTCCGAGCATCAAGCCCGACTTGGTTGGAATGGTGGGATTTAAATCTTTCGCATAGCGCAGTACATCTAGCGATCGCTGGTATTTTGCCCCACGGCGGACTCGATCTTGGAGTCTGGCTACTGTTTCGACATTATGGTTGTAGCAGGCAGGTTCTAGGTCAATTATCGCCGCAACCCTTTCCCGTTGTTGAATCTGGGCATCCTTCCCGCTCCAGAAATCTGGAGTTAGCACTTCAATCTCTGTGCCAGGATTAACCGCTCTAATGGCCGCGATCGTCGCTACAAACCAACCTGCACCACCATCTGCTAGATCGTCCCGAGCCACCGCTGTCAATACCACATACCGCAATCCTAATAATTGAACAGCTTCAGCGACCTTGGCTGGCTCCTGAGGATCGAGTGGCATCGGTGCATGACCTTTATCAACTTGACAAAAACCACAACTGCGAGTGCAGGTTGGCCCCATCAGCAGAAAAGTAGCGGTTTTTTGACTGTAGCACTCACCCCGATTGGGACAACGCCCCTCTTCACAGATAGTATGGATCTGTCGCTGCTTGATAATTTTTTGGACAGTGGAAATTTCACTAGCTGTGCCGATCGATTTTCGCAACCACGGCGGTAGCGATTGAATTTCAGTTCGCCAATTAGTTAAATCTGAAAAAGATGAGGGCATTATATACTTATAGGTATTCGATGACGATGATTTGGTGGGAGATCGAGTCAAAAATGTTACTTTAGATCTTAGAAGATTTCCATCAAAATCGGAATTTATCGCCAATTTTGTAAATTCTTACTGAAATTAGGTTAAAACGTCTGAATTCAAGGTGGGAGTGGCAAAAATCAACAGAACATAGACTAATAAAACTGCAAGAATAGAAGGAGTTAAGTGTGTCAACTAGCAAGATCTTGGTGATTGATGACAGTCGAGTAATCCGCAAGACAGTCCGCGATATGCTCCCAGAAGGTGACTTTGAAATAATCGAAGCAAAAGATGGACTAGAAGGGATTCAATTTGTCGAGCAAGAGCATCCCGCACTAATTATGTTAGATTTTATCTTACCAAAAATGAGCGGCTGGGATGTGTTTCAACAAATTCAGGCTCATCCGGAGTTCCAGAAAATCCCACTAGTTTTGATGTCAGGGAAGAAGGAAGAGGTTACTAGCAAAATCGCCGAACCATTTGAGTATTTTGAATTCATTGAGAAACCATTCGATCGGATTATTCTAGCTGATGCAATTCGATTGGCGATGACTAAAGCGAGAAAAGCTCGTCCGCGCAATTCGGCTGATATTTCTGGCTCGATTCATCTAGTTGCCAATGAGTTATCCTCGATCGGTAATGATGAGATCGCTCAGTTACAAGCGCGGATTACTCAGTTACAAACATCTACCAGTGCTGAGATTCAGGCATTACACACACAACTAGCAGAATTAGATCGATCGAGACAAACTGAAATTCAGGCTCTAACTACCAAGTTTGAGATATTTCAACAGAGTAAGGTAGTCGAACTAGAAACTGAGGTTAATACTCTGAAGAAACAATTGGGTCAATTAGTGGTTTTAATTAAGAAGAAACTAATTTAAGATAGATGCCACTCTTGAAATTAGTCGATCTCGCGTCTGCCTTCTAAAGCGCGGGCGAGAGTAATTTCGTCGGCATATTCCAGATCGCCACCCATTGGTAATCCAAAGGCAATTCTAGTTACTTTTGTCAAAGGTGAGAGCAATCGGGCTAAGTATAAAGTCGTTGTTTCACCTTCTACCGTCGGACTGACGGCGATAATTACTTCTTTGACCTGTTGACGATCGATCCGCCCGATCAATGATGAGATATTAAGTTGTTCGGGACCAATTCCATCCATTGGTGAAATCGTACCACCCAAAACATGATATTTACCATGAAATTCTCGCGTTCTTTCTAAAGCAATGACATCGCGCGAGTCAGATACTACGCAAATAGTGCGATCGTCGCGGTGGGGATTGCGACAGATATCGCAGGTGGGTTCGGCGGATAAATGAAAACAG
>JBJOOY010000062.1:0-5182 GCA_046051065.1 Cyanobacteriota bacterium | reverse complement strand
AAACTCAATCCCGATTTTGCGGAAGCCTATTATAATCGAGCGGCAGCTCTTCAGGCGCTTAACGATCGATCTAGTGCTATTAATGATTATAAATTTGCAGCTAAATTGTATCAAAAACAGGGTAATAAAAATAACTCTGATGATGCACTCAAATTAGTCTGGCAAGTCGAACATCAGAAATAATCAAACTATTAGTTAATTGCTACGTGTTAATACTAGAGCATTAATCGATTGATTTCGACCTGATGAATTAGGTTGCTTATATAGCCATAATTTCACTGACTTGCGATCGGGTGCGATACATGCATAAAATCCCACTCGATCGGCTAAATTTGGTGCTGCATAATTATAGTTACTCTCACAGTTAATGCTAGATCTAGCTGCAACTCGATCGCTAATTCGATCGACTAAAACCTCATTATAATATTGTACCGATCCACCTTGAGGAATGCGCGAAACATCAACACCATGACCATTACTATAATTACCATTTTGGAGCAAAGTTGGTCCCCAACGGTAAATTACTCTAGGCCCCAGCCAGACACTACTATTGGGTGGCTCTGCTATATAATATACAATTGGTTGTGTTAGTCCACTATTTATGGCTGGATTGAGAACTAAAATTGGCTGAATCCGATCGCTTCCCGATGCTGAGCGAAACCCACTAATTTTACTAGGTATTGGAATATCTGTCATTACTTGTTGTGACATTTTAATCTCATCTGTGATGAAATCTCGCGATCGTTCGAGTTCGAGTCGATCCGTTGTTTCTATTTGGCTAGCTTGATTTGCGTTCATTAATGCATAGAGACCACTGCCTGTCAATGTAATTACGATGCCAGTAATAGCTAAGGCGACAAGTAACTCAAATAAAGTAAATCCTTGAGGGCTTTGATGATATTTTTTCACTCGATTTAATTGTTAATTATCCGCTCGGTGCCAGTCAGTAATTGGACTTAGTTGTGAGGGTTGTTCTATTTTACTGAAACCAAGATCCGACCAATTACCAATTTGAATAATCGGAATTTCACTCAGGTGACTAGTAGAGTCCCAACTTTTGACCCAAATTGCTCCACGAATGCCACGATTGGGGTCGATCGAGCTACCATTTCTACTTTGAGCATCTGCTAGTGGTGCATGAATAAAAGCCGTAATTGATGCAGTATCGTCGATCGATATTTTAGTCGTTTGGCTGCTACCATAAATCCGCAAATTAGGATGGGTGGGATTAACATTTACCGTTTGACTGCCAGCTAGATCGATATTACCTTTGAGATAGAGATTGACTTTTTGTCCAGCGAGAATATCTATTTGGATTCGATCGCTATCTTCCAATTTAATTGAGTAGTTAGAATCTTTAGTGTCTATATCTACTAAATAATGATATTCACCATTTGGATCGGGCAGATCGCTCTTACCTACTCGTGGTAATTGAATCGAATTAGTAATTGCTGGTAAAATAATCGCTGTAGTTGGTGCAATTTTTGGTACTGGAATCTGTGTAAAGGGATCGGCAATAATTTGTCCGCTAGGTACACCATCAACTAGGGCAATATTATCTCGATCGATCCCGGCAATTCCATCCGGATCGTCAATTGGTAATTTAGGACAATTTACAGCTCTGATTTGACCATTAATTTTTTGATTTGGGCTGAGTTTAACTGTATTTGCCCATAATGCTGGTGGTAAAATATTGGCTGATTCACTACCGATCGGTATTTTTACTGTGAGGTTGCTACTAGCAGTATTTTGCGTTGTATTGTAAGGATCTATTTCTCCAGATATAGTTAATTTACCCATGCCATTTTCGTACTGATAGTCAACTAGTTTATATCGACCTTTATGACGATCTCGACGATCTAGATCGATCCAGGTATGAGATTGAAATATTTGAGTTTGTTGCTTAGCCATAGCCAGATCGATTAATCGACAATCTGCCTGTACTGATGGTAAATTATTAAGTGTATCGCTCCACTTGTCTAAATTTTTAGTAGCTAATAGTTTATGTCGATCGAGGAAAGATTGAATGCGGATAATTCCAGATTCAGATATACTTAAGGCTCGATTACTTTCTTGCTGATAATTAGTAGTAAGTCGATCGCTTTGAGAACGCTCAATTATACTAGCCGCAATAATAATCATGATTAACCCCATTCCTAGCGCTAGAGGCACGGCAAAGCCAGCTTGAGCATTATTATATTTAGATCGAGTATATTTATTGTTCACTAGTAATTAGCTGTAGCTAGCTAAGTTTGCGACAGGTAGCAGTGGTGCGATCGTAACTACCCAAACGAATAATTCCGAGTGGAGCCGAAACAGTCAAACACCGTGTAGAATTAGGACTATCTTTAATTGCTAAAATTATTGACTTATTAGTAGTAGTATTCCCTCTAATTCCATATTGAATACTCTGAAGTGTACCCGTATAATCCAGCGTAATTGGAGCTGGTAAACTGCGATCGCCAGAGGATAAGCATCCCTGTTGACTAGAAATTTTATGATTAATTTTATCTAGAGTCAGAGTACAACTTTGATTGCGCCGGATTGCTTCTCGTTGAGATTCTTGCAGACTAGCGATAACCAGATCTGTTGCTTGCGCTAACTTGGCACGATTTTGAGCTGCAATCAGACTCGGAATTGCCAGCGCAATTAAAATACCCACAATTGCCAGCACGATTAATGATTCGATTAGTGTAAAGCCTCGATCGCTACTGACATTTGAGTGCAGCATCGGGCATCACCTCGGTATAAAAGTGGAGAATTGGCTGTTCTAAACTAGTTCCATTGGTGGGCGTGACAGTATATTCGATGCCCAGAATTTTAGAGTCAGCATTTTCTGGAGTTGCTGGAATGCTCAGAGTACGGGCAATTTGAAACGTTTTGCTGGTTGTACTCGTTGTCATCAATGGTACTAAATCGTAGTTAGCAGTTCCCGTCACATTAACACCAGCTAAATTATCCCTGATCAGATCGGCAAATCCCAGATCGGCAGTCAGGGGATGACACTGTGACTGATGATTGGACTCTAACGCAAGCTGTCTGGAGGTTATGTTCGATCGAATCCCCTCCACATCCGTTTGCACCCATTGACTTGCTTCCGATATCTGCAAGGATTTAGATTTGAGTAGCATCGCTACCACCATGCCCTGCATCGCCACCGCTACAAAGGTCGTAGTTAGCAAAATTGCGATGATGACCTCCGACAATGTAAATCCACCTTCAGCAGTCCTACAGCGGTCGATTAAGCGTCGTTTGAATTGATGGTAGATAGGAATTGACATCGCTCGATCGTCCAAAGACAACCAGATGCCCCCAAAGGGGAATCTAGACATCTAAAATTTGTTGAGATTGACACCTGCTGCTTTTGCCATTGCTGCTAAACCTTTCAGCTCGATGGTTTTGATTGCTTTGGTAGAAAGACGTAAGCGCACAAATCGATTCCCTTCTGCCCACCAAACTCGTTTCCACTGCAAGTTAACTTGTTGCAGTTTTTTGGTGCGATGGTGGGAGTGAGAGACAGCCATCCCATTGTTGGCTCTTTTACCTGTCAGTTGACATACACGAGACATAAAATACCTCCTAAACTTGATTAGTGTTCGTAGCGTGACGACACAGCCTTTTATTGTAGCTAATTTCTGCTCAGATCGGAAACTACGAATCGATCGAGGCTATTTGATTCACCCATGTTCGGGTTTGGAGGGGTGTTGCTGGCACAAGTTAGTCCAGTGTTAGAATTCCCTCGATCGATCTCAAAATTAACATTGAGTTTTAAGTTTAATTCGATCGATAGCTGCGGATTACTCCGTTTGCTGATGATCCCTATTCTTTAATCCCCGTGCTGGCAATCCCCCGAATAAACTGTTGCTGACCGAGCAAAAAGAGTAATACAACTGGTAATGTAGCAATCCCAACTGCTGCCATCAGTAGCTGCCAACTATTGGTAAACTGTTCTTGAAATTCGGCTAGGGCGAGTTGTACCGTCCGCAGTTCGGGGCGGGTGGTAAAAATTAAAGGTTTAAACAAATCATTCCACTCACCGATGAACGTGAATAAAAACAGCGTTACTAGCGCAGGACGAGATAATGGCAGCATAATTCGCCAGAGAATTTGGAGCCGATTGGCGCCATCGAGACTGGCAGCTTGTTCTAATTCGATCGGAATAGTCAGAAAAAACTGACGCAACAGAAAGATGCCAAAGCCATTGGCAGCAGTAGGGAGAATTATGGCACAATAGGTATTAAGCAGATGCCCCCACTTCAGAATCAAAAAAATCGGAATTACCAGGAGTTGGAAGGGAATAACGAGGGTAGCTAGCACTACTAACAGCAATGCTTGACGACCTCTAAATTTAAGTCGAGCTAGAGCATAACCTGCCAGGGCAGATGTAAATATTTGTGCGGCAGTTACCGCTAGTGCAACCAACGTAGAATTGGCAAACGCCAGTAGGAAGTTTCCTTGTTGCCAAGCGGCTCGGTAGTTAGCAAAAGTGATGTGCCTAGGCAGCTCAAAGCTAGTCGAAATCGTGCTAGCCGGGGTAATTGACGCGATCGCGACAACGCCCAGTGGAGCCAAAATTAAGCCAGCTCCCCCAAGGAGCAGCAGCCAGTTTAAAAGTGACCACCATCGAAAATAGCTGGGATTAGATAATTTATGCACGGTTTTGGTCGCCGATCGGTTAAGATAGTGGAGCTTGGAAATTGATATAAATCTTGATGATTAATTAGCAAAAATATGATGAATTAGCTGCTGCAAAAAGTAGGGTAGTTCATTAAATCAGCTCGGATAAATAAAATTAAATATTATTTTGGATAAAATAGGAGAAATCGAACTCATGGTTCAGATGGCAACCAGTTTGGAACTTAACTTTGCAAGCGAGACCTATAAAGATGCCTACAGTCGCGTCAACGCGATCGTAATTGAGGGCGAACAGGAAGCGCATGAAAACTATATTACCTTGGGTGGACTATTACCAGACGCTCAAGAAGATTTAGTTAAGTTGTCCAAAATGGAGTTGCGTCACAAGAAGGGTTTTGAAGCCTGTGGTCGCAATTTAGCCGTAACTCCAGACTTAGGTTTTGCTAAAGAATTCTTCGCTCAGTTACATGATAACTTTCAGGTGGCGGCGGCGGCGGGTAACATCGTCACCTGTCTGTTAATTCAATCTCTGATTATCGAATGTTTT
>JBJOOY010000061.1:0-2938 GCA_046051065.1 Cyanobacteriota bacterium | reverse complement strand
CAATTGTGGTCGGAACTCCTTTAACCATTTCGCATTTAAATTTGCGACTAGGTTGAGCCTGACTGGGTTGTGTCCATTGGGGCACGATCGCCATCAGCGCACCTAGGATCAGGAGCTGAGAAAATCGGCGGATGCGAGGAGAGTTTTCAGGCATGGCAGGTTTAGGCAGATGATTGCTCATGGCGGTTTTAAAGTTTATCAACTTTTATTATAAACAAAATTGTCGAGTTTGCTGATTAATCTTAACAGTGAATGTAATAAAATTAAGTAACTCCAATCGGTTAAATACCTGGATCGATCTGCGATCGCGATCGCATCAATCTTTATATGTAGATGATTTTGATGCTAATTAAGGTTTACTTACCCTTCTAAAGTATAGACAATCAAACAATTATTTAATTGGTTTTATCGTGACCTTAATAGTGAATTATCCTTTAAATGTTTGACCATTAAAAGTAGTTTGATTTGTTAAGATTTTGCTCTGCTTCAACCGCCACCCCTGGGGAGTCTTTACCCATAAGTTTCGAGATGTTTGCTCGATTACAATTTTATTAAACCCTGCAATAGTACCCTTAGTACTTTGTTCGATCGCCACATCTAAGCCATCTGAGTTAACAGATATATTTTTAACAATTGTCTGATTCGATGTTAGTTTAATATTGAATTTATTAAATAAATTATCATAATAATTGCGAAACTCTGCCAATGTTTGTGTTTGACCTTCGGGACTAATACTTACATAATCTGGAGTGAATAATGCTGTTGCTCCTTTGATATCTTTACGGACAAAAGCGGCATTAATTAGATCGTAGTTAGCTTGAACGATCGCCTTAATTTTTCCATTAGTTTCTGCATTTATAGGTTGAGTTGTAACGATTACCGCTGAAATCAACAGGGTTGATAGCAAGGCATTCTTAGTCAAGGAGGAAATCATTTTAATATCGAACGATTGAATTCTAACGCATGACGCGACTTGTAATTTAAATGTTCCTTAGTAATTCTACTAATTCACAAAATCCAGCTACCTCTGGTAACTGAGTAATATATTGAGGATGATGTTTTAATTGGTTAGCATAGTGTTTGATATTGGCAACACCAACGGAATGCGGAAACAACTGGCGATCGAACATAGACTCATCATTAGGACTATCACCAACTGTGATAATTTGAGCAGGCTTAAGCTGTGGAAAATATCGATTTAGTACTTGTAAAATTCCCGTGGCTTTATCTTGCTGGTGCGGTTTAATATGGCATTGTACCGTACTAAAAGTAAAACTATAACCCCAGCGATCGCATTGAGCGGCAATTTCATTCAATTCAATATCTGTTAAACCAGCAACATTAAATGTCCAATCAGTAATCCGAAACTGATTATCGATCGATTCAGTTATGTGCGGATAGCGTTCCTGTAATTCCCAAAATCGATCGGCTAACTGCGACCGATGTGCGTCGATACTATCGATCGATGTCAACAGGTCGAAATCGCCCGATCGATCGAAATATATTCCCCCATTTTCAGCGATCGCGCCGACGACAGGCAAATAATTATTTAAAGCACTGACCCAACCTGCGGATCTACCCGTAACTAATAGTAATTTTATGCCCTTAGCATTAATTAAATCGATCGCTTGTAGTAGTGCGGGCGTAAATCGATCGTTACTAGTTAGCGTACCGTCAATATCTGTAGCGATCAGCCGAATATCATGCAATCGATTCTCCACAGGAGAGGCTGCGCCAACGGCTGTTAAAGGTACACTATTTTGCATTTAAATCATATTTTATAAACAAATTACCGCTGGTGTACGTTCGCACATTATATGTCGCAGTTTCTGGATCTCTTTCGCAAAGTATAAATAGCCGCGAAGCTTTAATATGCCAGCTATTCAGCCCTTTTTTCTTAACAAGCGGCATTTTGACAGATTCGCAAATTATTCGTCGCAAAGTTAAATTCGCAAATTACCTGTCGTTTCTCCATAATATCCTCTTTCGCAAATTACTTGTCGTTTTACCTAGTTAAAAGTAAGAGCTGGAATCCAGGAGCGGGGTCTTGGATGAGTGTTGAAACACGGGATGGCAAGTTGCTCAAAGCGGATTTCAGCAATCAGATCGTTCAGTGCGACCACACAAAATTAGATATTCGGATTGTCGATCGGGATGGCAAGCTTTTAAGAGGAGCAACGAGTCGTTCAAGCACATGGATCTGTTTACTTTGGAAACTTGACTTACTACCGTTCAGGGGTGAATACGTCACATTGACTTACGACCCCGACCATGTCCTGACGTTATATGTTTACACCCAATCTACTGGCGATCGATCTGGCGAATTTATCGGTTGTGCTCATGCCATTAACATGGACATTCAAGATTCGAGCCTGTATGAGCTGAAACAATCGAATAAGGCTCGAAGTACAGCAAAGCGAGAACACTCAAATTATAGTGCGGCAATGGCTTTGGATAAACGACAAAAGCTTGTAGCAGAAAGGAAGCAGGGCAAGAAGGAGCGTCAACAGGCAGGGCAGAAGGAACTGCGAGGAAAAAGTAAGCAGAACTCGAATGTGGTGGAAATGCGGAAGGTTCGAGCTGGTAAATCTGCTAGAAACAACGAACCGATGGAACTCTTGCCAGAAAGGGTTACTCCCGAACAGATGAATCCTCAGCCTCTGGTAGCGTTACCTCCTGCACCCATTCTTGAGCCTACTGTTGCGATACCTCGAACGACCGAACGGCATCGACTTGTCATTGCTAAAAATCAAAAGATGAAAAGGGATTGGTAAGACATGGCACAATCAGAACTAGCAATTCACGTTCCTGTTGAAGTTCTAGCTACTCAGCTCGACATCACCGATTTGCTGGCTAAAGCAGCGACGATCGAGGAGCTATTCAAGACGGCATTTATTCCAACCGATCGACATTCTGAATACGCAAGATGGATAGATGA